>JAKAGL010000006.1 GCA_021815535.1 bacterium | reverse complement strand
CGGATACTTTTTAGCTAACGCCTGAAGGCTGTTTTCGTATTTAAGCTGGCCGGTGCCGAGTATTATCAGGGTGATATCCAGCTTCATCAGTTCTTTTTCCGCTGCGGTGATAAGGTCGAACCCCTTTTGCTCCACAAGCCGGGAAACAATGCCGGCCACCGCCCTCGTCGGGACATCCGGCAGGCCGAACTTTGTCAGCAGCGCTTCGCGGCATTTTACCTTTCCGGTCATTTTCTTTGCGCTGTAGGCGGCGGGGAGGTGTTTATCGGTGGCGGGGTTCCATTCGCCGGAATCGATGCCGTTCAGGATGCCGCGCAGCGATTTCTTGCGGTGGTTAAGCGCTTTTTCCAGTCCAAATCCGAGTTCCTTGCCCAGTATCTCCTTGGCATAGGTTGGACTTACGGCCGTTACCGCGTCGGCGAAAAGAATGCCGGTTTTCATAAAGCCGATTTTCCCCCATATCTCCACCCCGTCATCCGAGAAGTATTTTTCCGGCAGGCCGGTGAGCGGATATGACTCGCGGGGAAATAACCCCTGATAAGCGAGATTGTGGATGGAAAAAACGCTTGGCGTTCCGCGCATTGGATGCCCTTCCGGCAACAGTTTCAGGTACAGCGGGGCCAAGCCCAGATGCCAGTCGTTCGCGTGCACCACATCTGGGCGCCAATTGGCGCCGACAGGAAATTCGGTCAGCGCCCGGTTGAAAAAGATGAAACGAGCGTCGTTATCCGGGTAGTCGCCGTTTTGGTCGCCGTAGATGTTGGGCCGGCTGTAATAAAGCTCCGGTTGGTGCAAAAACCAGTGGGTGACGCCGGGGAAGACTTCTTTTTTATAAAGTGTGCTGACATAAGGGCGCCCGCCGATCATCACGGTGATCGTGTGCGATGTTTTCTGCAGCTTGTTTTTATCGATACAGCCGTACAGGGGCAACAGAACGGCAACCGAGCAGCCCATTTCGGCCAACGCTCGCGGCAACCCGCTCGCCACATCCCCCAGTCCGCCGGTTTTTGCGAAGGGAAGTCCCTCGGATGCGGCAAACAGTATGTTTAAGCCCTTTTTTTTCCCCACGCCATTACCTTATCATGGCATTGCCCTGTTGTGCTAATGGCCGCGGTTCAGGGGCGCTGGGCGCGAAGGATCTGGCGGTAGATGTCGGCGGCATTCGCGCGGCAGGCGGCCAGGGAGCCGTTGTTCTCCACCACGTAATCGGCGTATTTAAGCTTTTCGCGCAACGGCATCTGTGCCCGGATGCGGGCCAGCGCGTCCCGCTTTTTCATCCCCTTTTTCATAAGCCGGGCCAGTTGCCATTTTTCCTCCGCCGCCACCACCACCACGGCGTCTTTCCATTTCTGCGAATCACTCTCCAGCATCACGGCGGCATCCACCACGATAACGGTTTTCTTGGTTCTGCGTTGGTGCGCGGCGATCAGTTCCTTTTCCATCCTGAACACTTCGGGGTGTACGATGGCGTTGAGAGCTTTGCGCTCCGCCGTATTTTTAAAAACGATTGCGGCCAACGCCGCCCGGTTAAGACGTCCGTTTTTATGAAAAACCTTTTTACCCCACCGTGCCTTGATGGCGTGCCATCCCGTCATGCCGGGTCGAACCGCTTTGCGCGCAAGCATATCGGCGTCAATGATGACCGCCCCCATCCGTTTGAAAACCTTCAGAACTGTGGATTTGCCCGATGCGATGCCGCCGGTGAGTCCTATGACCGGCATGGTCAATCTTGCCACGGCAGGCGGTCAATGCCGAACGCCAAGAAAAAGCGCAGTACCTCCCGCGCCGGCAGGCCGACGATATTGCTGAACGATCCCGCATAACTTTCGATGAGCACGGCTCCCTTGCCTTGAATGGCATAGGCCCCTGCTTTGCCCAGCGGTTCGCCGGTGCCGATATAGGTATCGATAACGGTGCGGCCGAGATGTTTGAACGCCACGCGCGATTGACACAGAACGGTTTCCAAAAGTCCTTCAGCGCCCAGGGAGAATGTGACCGCAGTAAAGACATCGTGCGTTTTACCGCTGAGTTTTTCCAGCATCGCCGCCGCATGCGGGGCGTCGTCCGGCTTGCCCATCATTTCGCCGTCAAGCGCCACCAGCGTATCGGCCGCTATGACCAGCGCATCCGGATGCCGCATGGAAATCTTCATGGCTTTTTCCCGCGCCAGCCGCAAGGCGGTTTTATCCACCGTCTCCCCCGGCAAGGCCGATTCGTCGATGTCGGCGTGCACCACGGCAAAGCGGATCCCGATATCATCCAGGATCTCCCTGCGCCGGGGGGAGGAGGAACCGAGCACCACCGCAACCTGCTTCATGTTGCGTTTATATCCTCGTGGTGCGTTGCAACAGGACATGATCGGCAAGCACCAGCGCCATCATGGCCTCCGCCACCGGGACTGCACGGGGGCAGATACAGGGATCGTGCCGCCCTTCCACGCTCACTTTGCGGTCAAATCCGTTTTTGTCAACCGCGTCCTGTTCCAGGAGTATCGAAGGGGTTGGTTTGACCGCGATACGAGTGATGATGGTATCTCCGTTGGAGATGCCCCCGAGGATCCCGCCGGCATTGTTGGTGCGGAAGGCGATCTTGCCATCGCGCATTTCCAGCGGGTCGTTATGTCTGCTTCCCCGCATCGATGCGCATTTGAACCCGCTGCCGATTTCCACCCCTTTCACCGCGTTGATCCCCATCAGCGCGGCGGCGATGTCTGCGTTCAGCTTGCCGTAGACCGGCGCGCCCAATCCCGCCGGGGCGTTTTCGGCAACGATTTCCACGATACCGCCGACCGAATCCCCTTCTTTCCGCAACTGGTCTATCAGCGCGATCATTTTAGCGGCGGCAGCCGCATCAGGAGCACGGACGATATTGTTCTCGATTTCGGGTTCATCGAATTTTTCGATTTTGATGTCGCCGATCTGAATGGTGTAACCGGTGATCCATATCTCAGGAATGATTTTGCGGGCGATGGCCCCCGCCGCCACCCTCACCGCCGTTTCGCGCGCGCTGCTGCGTCCGCCGCCTCGGTGGTCGCGGATGCCGTATTTTACGTCGAGGGTGTAATCGCTATGGCCGGGGCGCCAGATGCCTTTGATGGCGTCGTAGTGGCCGGAATTTTTATCCACGTTTTCGATGATGAAGCTGATGGGCGCTCCCGTGGTGGTTTCTTCAAAGACCCCGGAAAGTATCTTCACGGTATCAGGCTCCTTGCGCTGGGAGCTGACGCGGCTTTGGCCCGGCTTGCGCCGGTCAAGCTCTTTTTGCAGGTCGGCTTCGGTGAGCGCGATCCCCGCCGGTACGCCGTCCAATACCCCGCCGATGGCGGGGCCATGTGATTCGCCCCAGCTGGTCAGGCGCAATAACCGGCCAAAACTGTTGTTCATTGATTCCCCTCCATCTTTTTCATGATCCGGACGGCTGCTTCGCCGGGTGTTCGCGTGCCGCTGTTTTCCTCGGTAATGTCGGCAATCCGCTCGTAGACGGGTGTCCGCTGTTTATAAAGCGAATTGAAAGTGCGGCGCGGATGCTCCTGGTCGAAAAAAGGGGGTATCCCCTTTTCCATGATCCGGCCAAAAAGCACATCCCGCTTTGCCTTCAGGTACACGAAGCGGGCGTTCTTGAACAGCGTTTTGTCGAATGCCGGGTTGAGGGGAGACGCGCCGCCCAACGAAACCACCGCCTTTGTCATCTGCGCGGTTTTTTTCAGCGCGTTCCCTTCCATCTTCAGGAAATACTCCCGTCCGTACTTTTTAAAGATCGTGCGCACCCTGCTCCGGCGTCCCCCCTTGGCGTGGGCGGTCTCGATCACCGTATCGATATCCACAAACGCGAAACCGCACAATTTCGCCAGCTGTTTGCCAACGCTGCTTTTGCCGCTTCCCTTGAAGCCGATCAGGACGATTGTGCCGTATTTGTTTTTCATGCGTTTTTCAATCCGTTTCGGTAATTGTAGCACCGGTAACGGTTAAATCGGCCATCAGCCCGTGGCTCCGTTTTGGGGGAACCGTCACCGGGCAAGAATTTCCAGGCAAATGTCCGCCACCGTTTCCACCGGGATTATTTTCAGGCACTGGTTGTCCATGCAAGCGGTGTTTCTGTGGTTGGCCGCAGTGACGCACGGTGAACAGGAGATCCCCGAGTACACGGCCCGCACCCTGCCGCCCAGGGGACTGTACAGTTGTGGCGTTTCGGGACCAAACAGAACCACGGCATGTGCGGGGGTGATGGATGCGTATTGCGCCGGACCGCTGTCGTTGGTAAGAAGTATTTTTGAAACGCAGCAGATATCCACCACGTCGCCCAAACTTTTTGTAATGCCTATCAGGTTAATGCAGCGGGGATCGTTGACGTGCCGTTCGATGAACAGGCCGTCGTGCATGGCATCCGGCAGACCCATGATAACGACCAGGCGGTCTGGCCCGCTGTCTAATATCCTTTTTGCGGTTTGGGCGAATTTTTCGATTTCCCATGCCCGTATCGGAAGTTCGCCCGCGTTGGGATTGATGATGGTGATCTTGTGTGCCGGCGTCAACTGGGGATACTTGCTTCGTATGAGCGCCGCGCCGTTTTCACGCCGCACGGCGGAATCCGGAAGTTCGAAGGGGGTGATGAGTGATTCGGGAAGATGGCGTTTCAGGTTCGGCACGTTTTTCTCGTCCCCCAGAAACGTTTCCACCAGCGCCATGAAGTTAAGCGCCATGTGCTTGTACGGATTGTAGGCGACCTTGTAGTTGTGGATCAGCCTCCCCCGGTAAAGTCCTTCATTCGTGTAGGCATAAAAACCGACCCGGTTCCGGGCGAAGGAGAGAAAGGTAAGGATGGACGACGCCCGTGAAAAAAGCTCCATATCGATCACGGAGTCGATGCCGGCCTTTCTCATCTTCCATACCGCCCTGAGCACGTCCCACAGAAAAGCTCCCAGGGACGAATCACGTATGGTGATGATTTTTTTCGGGTCGATAACCTCAAGCAGCATCAGGCCGTTTGCGTGCCGCTCAAAAATGATGAAATAAAGATTGGCGCCGGGCAATGCGGTTTTCAGCCGCTTGATGGCTGAATAGCCGATGATCAGGCTTCCGGCCTCGGAAAGCTCCATCAGGAGGATGTTTTTTATGGTTCTGCGTTTGGATAAAAACGGTGAAAGGAGGAGCGAAAAGAAATCCAGCGCGAGACAGAGCGGTATCCCCGCCCAAAAATCCACTTTCCGTATCGTCGACAGCCTCACGGTATCCCTGATTCCCTCTTCATCCGGTTGTTTCCGCCGTATGGCCCGGCTTATTCAATATCGCTTAATCCGCCGCGGTAATTGTAACATCGATAAATCAGGAACCGGCGGATAAGTTCCCCTTTTCTCTCGATGACAACCGTCCGCGCTTTTTCTATCCGCTCGAAAACTTTTTGCAGGGCGGTGGAATTGTCCCGTTCCTCCTCCACCACATATAACGCATCGCTCCCGGTGTAACTGTCAACCGTCGGCAGGAAGGTATACCGCAGCCGGTTATATCCGCCGATCAAATATGCCGGCAGATGCGGGGTGGTGTAATAAGTCAAAAGCCCGGCTATCTGGTGCCGGTCGGCGACTATAAATTTCGCGGGGAATGTTCCGCGCTCGGCGTCCACCTCATGCCCCAGTTTTTTCCATCCGAATACTCTCCGGCTTATCTCGTACCGTTTCGGATGCGGTATTACGGGGTCAACGATCTGGATGTGGAAAAATGCGATTAATAGCACGGCGGCCGCTATGCTGGCCATGAGCGGCTTTTTTAAGCGCGGGTTTTGAAACCATCCGGGAGCCAGCCCTCCCGCCAGCGCGAAGAGCGGCACAAACCCCAAGATGGGCCAATTCCCCTCGACGGTTGCGCGGAAGGAGTTGAGGGTAAAAAATAAAAGAGAGGGCATCCAAAAAGAAAAGAGAAACCGGTTCGCGTCAACGGTGGTGTCTGAAGTGCCGTGGGAGCTTCCGGTAAAGGAGGTTTTGACGGAATCGACAGCGGCCGCCGCCAGAAAAAAGAAAATCCCGATCGAATAGAGGATCATCTGAAATCCCGCGTATTCAAAAAATCGCCCCAACGGGTTACCCTGCACCTGCTCAAGCCCGTGTTTGGCTTGAAAGGATATGGATATCCAGCCGTGCTGCATGTTCCAGATGATCACCGGGCTGAACACGAGGGCCGCCACCACTGCCGCGGCCCAGGGATGGGGCCGCAGAAGCCATCCCCGTTTTCCGGGCGAAAGGAAAAGATACAAAAGGGCGCCGGGGAAAAAGAAGACCGCCGTGTATTTGCTGAGCATAGCCAAACCGATGGCCGCCCCCGTGGCGGTCCATTTGCCCCACTCGCCGTTTTTGGCATTCGCGGCGTCGTAAAACAGGAGCATCGCTAAAAGGTAAAAAGGCACCAAGGGGGTGTCGGGAGTCACTTCCAGCGCTCCCGCGCAGAAGATCAGCGAAAGGTTCAGTATCCATGCCGAATGCCATCCTGCCTCTTCGCTTTTATAAAGGCGCGAGGTGAGACGGTAGAGCAGGATAGTGGCGAAAACCGCCCCAATAACGGCGCCAAGCCGGACAAAGAACTCTGATTGGCCAAATGCCGTTGTGGCGGCGATCACCAGCGCGACCATGGGTGGATGATCGAAGTAGCTCAGTGAAAGATGCTGCGACCAGAGCCAGTAATATCCATCGTCCAGCGCAAGCTCGAACGAGCCGGCCACGATAAGCCGCATCAGCGTGAATGCGGCGAGGAAAATGACGAGTTTTTTAAATGCGGTCATATCTTTTATCGATGGTCCGGTCTTTAACTCGACACCGGAAGGGGGGGAGCGATGTTCATCCCTTCAGAAAGATTCATCGGCGTTTAGTCCCACAGCAACGGGGGTGCGGCCACCGTGCACGCCATCGGGACATTTCTCAGTCGCTTTTCTTTTTTCCCGATTTTTTGCCGTTCTTGCCGGTTTTCTTTTTAGCCTGTTTTTCGCCCTTTTTTTCCGATTTTTTGTCGGCTTTTTTGTCGTCTTTCATTTCCACTTTGCTCTCGGCCTGTTTTTCGCCTTTCCATACGCCCTTGTCAGCTATCCACCCGGTTTCGTTGTCCGGATCGAGCACTTTAAGCCACCCATCCTTTGATTCTTCAACTTTGAAGGTGTAGTTCTTGGGGGCTTGGTAGATTATGCGGCTGTTGGTGTCGGCCGATTCATACACATTGATGATCTTGGCGGTGACGATGGCGGCGTTATCCTTGCCGACGCCGGAGTCGTGGATCCAGCCCACATCCCCTTCCACATCACGCACGGCGTACCATGATTCGTATTTTGCCAATACTTCAAAGGGGGTGAACAACCGGGGACGCCAGAGTACCGGGTAGCTGGTGGCCGGGCCGCTGCGGATTTTGGATTCTTTGTGGTTTGCCATTATCGATTCCGCGTGCGCGGCGGACGAGAGAAGGACCATTAAGGCGAACGCGTAACTTGCAATTCTCATTTTACTTTAATACCTCCCTGTACCGTTTCCCAGGTTCCACAGAGCACCAGTCTACCCTCATCGTTGGCCGCGAGCAACATGCCATGCGATTCCACCCCCATCAGCGTGGCGGGTTTTAAATTCGCCACCATCACTACGTTTTTGCCGATGATCTCTTCCGGTTTGTAGTGTTGCGCGATGCCGGCCACAACCTGCCGCTGTTCGAAGCCGAGGTCGACTTTCAGCTTGAGCAGTTTGCTGCTTTTCGGCACCGGCTCGGCATGCAGCACCTTGGCGGTGCGCAAGTCGATCTTCATGAATTCGTCGATGGTTATTTCAGGGGCCAGAGGCACAACGGGCGCGGCTGGTGTCGCGTGGCCCGCCGTCGCTTCGCCTGTCTTGGGGGTGAGCATGGCTTCTATCTCCTTGGCTTTGTTTTCGTCGATGCGGGGGAACAGCGCTTCGCCGGCGCTGACGGTGGTGCCGGGTTTCAGCCCGCCCCATTCAAGCGTGCCGATATCGGCGAGGCTGAGTTTTTGCGCCAGGCGTTTAGCCGCATCCGGCATGAAGGGGGCGAACATAACACCGATGACGCGCACCGCCTCGGCGGCGGCGTAAAGCACATCGTCGAGTTTTTCTTTATCCGCTTCGTTTTTCGCCAGCGTCCACGGAGCATTCTCTACGATAAAACGATTGGCCTCGTCGCAAAGTTTGATAGTGGTCTCAAGAGCTTTGCTGAATGCAAGATTTTCGATATTGTTTCTGTAATTCAAACTTTCCGCTTTTGTAGACATCAAAAGGGAATTTTTATGCTGATTTATCCATTGTTGGATACTCCCGCCTGTTGTCGCTAAAGGATTCGGCACCACAGAGTTGCGGTATTTCTCGACCATCGAAAGGACTCGCGAGACGAGATTGCCCAGATTGTTGGCGAGGTCTACGTTGATGCGGCTGACCAGCGCGGCCGCCGAAAAATCGCCGTCAAGGCCGAACGGCACTTCGCGCAGAATGAAGTAGCGGAACTGATCGGAACCGACCGCTTCGACCGCCGTGCCGGGGGCAACCACGTTGCCGAGCGACTTGCTCATTTTCTTTCCCTCCACCGTCCACCAGCCGTGCGCGAATATTTTTTTTGGTAGCGGCAGTTCCAGCGCCATCAGCATTGTCGTCCAGTAAACGCAGTGGGTGGTCAATATGTCCTTGCCGACCAGTTGCACATCGGGGGGCCATATTTGCGCGAACTTCTTTTCATCCGCCCCGTAACCGACGGCGGTGGCGTAGTTCATCAGCGCGTCGAACCAGACGTAGGCTACATACTCACGGTCGAACGGCAGCTCGATGCCCCACGGCAGGCGCGATTTGGGGCGGCTTATGCAGAGGTCTCCCAACTCTTTTCCCAGAAAACCGAGCACCTCGTTTTTCCGGGAGTCGGGGGAAATTTCCAGTTTGCCGCTTTTTATCTCTTCAAGGAGCCGATCCCGGTATTGCCCCATCTTGAAGAAGTAATTCTTCTCGCGTATCTGGTCCACCTTGCGGCCACAGTCCGGGCAGTTGCCATCCTTCAAGTCTTTCTCCGTCCAAAAGCGCTCGTCGGGTACGCAGTACCACCCCTCGTAGTCGGCGGCGTAGATGAGCCCCCTGCCCTTCAGCGTTTGCAGCGCGAGCTGAACCTTGGCGGTGTGGCGGGGCTCGGTGGTGCGGATGAAATCGTCGTTGGTGATATTCAGTTTGGGCCAGAGGTCCTGAAAAACTTTGGCATGCCTGTTCACGTATTCTTGCACGGGCTCGCCCACTTTCTTGGCGGCCTGCTCGGCTTTTTGGCCGTGTTCGTCGGTGCCGGTGAGAAAGAAAACCTCCCGTCCGTTACGGCGTTGATAGCGCGCCAGCACGTCGGCCGCCACGGTGGTGTAGGCGTGGCCGAGGTGGGGCACATCGTTCACATAATAGATGGGGGTGGTTATATAAAACCGTTTCATAGTATTCCGCCGGGATTAATATGCAGGAACGGGGTTATTACGCCGCCGGTTCCCCATTGGAACCGTTGTGGCCGTTATCGTCGTTGTCCCCGTTTGCTTCCAGTTCCTTAATGAGTTGCTCCGGGGGAAGGTCTTTCTTCGCTTCCGGGGGGCGAGATGGTTGCTCTTCGCGCGGCGGACGGGGGCCACGGTCCCTGTCCCTGTTGTCGCGGTCGCGCCGTTTTCCCTGTTGCTGTTGCTGGGGCGGAAAGGCAAGCTGCACCTGCGCCGCCTCAAAAACCATGATCCCCTTCTCTCCTTCCACCATCACAGTGACACGTTGGCGCAGGAAGTCCGCGACCAGAACTTTACCCCGCCCTTCGGGTGTAATGACCGTTTTGCCGGTGCGGGGAACGATCTTCTGCATTTCTTTATAAAAATCCTGCTCATAGGTTAGGCAGCACATCAGCCTGCCGCAAACCCCGGAGATTTTTACCGGATTGAGCGAAAGGTTCTGGTCTTTGGCCATCTTGATGGATACCGGGGCGAAATCCTGCAGAAAACCACTGCAACAAAGTTTAACGCCGCAGATGCCGTGGCCGCCAAGCTGCTTGGCTTCGTCGCGCACCCCCACCTGACGCATTTCGATCCGGACATTGCATTCCGCCGCGAGCTGCTTCACCATTTCGCGGAAGTCCACCCGGTCTTCCGAGGTGAAATAGATGATGGCCCGCCTTTCGTCGAAGGTCACTTCCACCTGCGACAGCTTCATGCGGAGGCGGTACTCCTGTATCTTCTGCCGGGCGCTGCGGTAGATCTCTTTTTCTTTTTCCACATTGCGTTTGTCGACCTCGATGTCGCGCTGGCTGGCTTTGCGCAACACGTTGCGCAACTGCTTGTGGCATCGGCGCCCCGGAGCCTTAATGCGGGATCGGTTCACAGTGCCGAGACAGGGGCCCCGTTCGGTGTCCACCACGCAGGCGTCCCCTACGCGCAGGTCAAGGTGATTGCATCGGAACTCGGCGGCGCGGGCGCTGTGGCGGAATGTTACGCCGATGGTAAAATCGTTTTCAATCAGTTGTGTATCCAAGCGGGTATCCATTTTTAATTATCGATTGTACGTTAAAAAGCAACGCTTCCAGGTACAGCTGTACATTTGGGTTAAAGACCAACTGGGGTCTTGCCGCCAAAATGGCGTCATACCCATCCATAACCCGTTCATCCGGGATGCCGTTATAAGTCCTTACAATATCATTGTTTGCATTCGATGGCACGTCTAAAGCGCTATGTTGTGCAATTCTCAGGGTTTCGAGTATCCGTTCTAGCAGGGCCGGAATATCCACCCGGCGTTCTTTCCAGCTTTCGGCGAAGCGGATGATCGCCTCGGGGGCAAGGTCCGGCAGCATCCCTGCCAATTCCCTTGCGGCGGCGTCTATCTCTTTCATTTTTTCCATCCCTCCGCCGCGCGCCGTGCCGGGGCACCCCTCGGCGAGCTGGGCCAGGCGCAACGCCTCGTTCGGCAGGGTTCCTAACGTTTCTTCCAGCAACGGGGCCAGTTTTTCAGGGAGCATCGGCACAAAACGGATTTGGCGGCACCGCGAAACGATGGTGGGCAAAAGCCCCGCCGGATTGGATGAAATGAGGATGATGACGGTATCCCCCGGTGGTTCCTCCAGGGTTTTGAGGAACGCGTTGGCGGTTTCTTTCCGCATAATGGTATCGGCTTCTTCAACAATGCAGACCTTGCGTCCACCCATGTAGGATTTCATGGAAAGGGCGGAAATGATCTTTCTCATTTCATCGACCCGTAATGTTTTCACACGGGGCTTTCCCCTTAAATCGGGTATCTCTTCCGTAAGGTCAGGGATCAAATATACCAGCGAATCTTTTACATGCACATGCACGGAATCGGGGTGTGATTTGGCCTCGTACATCTTGCAGGGGCGGCAAACGCCGCAGGGCACGGTATCGGCGCCCGCGCAGAGCAGCGCCTTGGCGAAGGTGAGGGCGGCGGTCGTTTTGCCGGTTCCGCGCGGACCGGCGAAAAGGTAGGCGCTGGCCACCGCGCCGCGCCGCAGACTTTGGGCCAATACGCCCAACGCCCTTTCCTGCCCCCAGATGCCGGTGAATGTCAGTTCCATCTGCCGCCTATTGTACCGTGCCGGGGCGGTGCTGGTGCAGCGCCTTTTCACGGTCGGCCCAGCCGATGTAGACGGAGAAGGCGATGGCTGAAAGCGTGGCGGTGACCGCGCCGAAATAAAAGGTGGCCGCCGGAGAGTATTTATCCCACAGCCATCCGGCGATGATGCCGCTGGGCAGCATCGCCATGCCAACCGCGGAGTTGAAAATGCCGTAGGCGGTCGCCTTGTATTCCGCGGGGATTATGGTGGCGAGGTAGGCTTTTTGTATCCCCTCGGTCAGTCCCATGAAGATGCCGTACAGGGCAAAGAGGAACCAGATGGTGCGCGGGGTTTGAGCCTGTGCAAACCCAAAAAAAAGGAAGGCGAAAAGTATCATGCCCGCGAGGATCAGCCGCCGCTTGCCGTAGCTGTCGGCCAAGATGCCGGCGGGGATGGCAAAGAGCGAATAGATCAGGTTGAAAAAAAGATAGACCACCGGAATGGTGACCACGGGAATGCCGACATCCTGCGCGCGGAGGATCAGGAAGAAATCGCTGACATTGCCCAGCGCGAAGAGCGTGGCGATAAGAAGGAAAAGACGGAACTTCCAGTTGAAGTTTTTTATCGACAGCTCGATTTTTGCTCCGCTTTTGGATGTGGGCGTGGGCGTGTCCCGAATAAAAATAATGATGAGGGCTACGGCGATAACGCCGGGGATGATCGAGAGCCAAAAAACAAGCCGATAATTGTTTTGATAGGCCTCGAGGAGCATAAATGCGAACAGCGGTCCCAACACCGCCCCGAAAGTATCCATCGCGCGGTGAAAATTAAAGGCCCGCGCGAACGACTCGCGGTGCGTCGATTCAGCGATAATGGCATCGCGCGGCGCCGAGCGGATCCCCTTTCCGAAGCGGTCAGTGAACCGGTATACCATCACTTCTCCCCAATTGTTCCCCATGGCGATCAACGGGCGGGAAAGCACCGAGATGCCATAGCCTGCCGCCATCACCCACTTGCGGGTTCCCATCCTGTCGGAGATGTAACCGGAAAGCGCGCGCAACACGCTGGCGGTGCTTTCGGCCACCCCCTCGATAAAACCGATGATGGATTTGTTTACGCCGAGTGTGTTTGCGAGAAAGAGCGGCACAAGCGAATAGACCATCTCCGAGCTGATGTCCATGAACAGGCTGACGAACCCGGCGGCATATACGTTGCGGCCAAAGCCGTGAAAAATCCCTTTTTTCGGGGTCATGCGGTATCTCCTTTGTGGAACGGCATGTGATCCGCCCTTTTTCATTCTAGCTGTTTTCTTCTCCTCATGCTTCGCTGGCGGCGTTCAAATCTTTCCGGCCGCTTTGCCGCTGTCCGCTAAATAGCATTACCGGGGTGTTGCTGGTGTAAGATAAAATGTTGAATTAGGAATGTCCGCAGAAGAATGCTAAAGGAAGAATGATCGGGATAATGGGAAAAATTTATATCGTTGAAGACGATTTCACCAAGAAGGTGGGGCTTGCCGGCTTGTTTCAGAAGGCCGGATACGACGTGGTCACCGGCGGCCCCGATGCCGGGGCGATCGTAGCGGCCAAACCGGGCATCATCGTCACGGATATCGATGCGAAAAACGCCAATCCCATGCATTTTTTGGAAGAGTTGAAAGGCAATCCCGCCCTCAAGGGGCTGGAGATTTTTGTGTATGCAGACCAGATCGACGTATCGCTGGAGGTGAAGCTGCGCAAGCTCAAACTCTCCAGCTATTTCACCAAGGATGCCAACACCGAGTTCATTGTCAACAGCGCCAAGCTGGTTTTCAATCCGGTGGTGGAAGAGGAAATGCAAGAGGAACAATTCTACTCGCCAGCCGCCGCCCCCTCCCCCTCCCCTGCCGCGCGGCCGGTCCCGCAACCCGATGCCGCGGCGGCGGATATGGATACCGACAGCTTCAAGCAGATGTTCGCCGATTTTTCCGAAAAGGTGCACGAACATTTGGGCGAGAACGATGGCGAGACGATATACAACCTCGGAGTGAGCTACATGGACATGGGGCTGCACGAGCAGGCGCTGGCGGAATTTGAACGCGCCTCCGGCGATCCGAATTTCCGTGTGGAGGCGCTGAGCATGGCCGGGGTTTGTCTGCGCCATCTTAAAAAGTTCAAAGAGGCCATCGAGCGGTTCAAGGCGGGCGCGCAGTCCACGCAGGACCCGGTGCAGGTGATGGGTTTCCGCTATGAAATTGGTGTAACATTGCAGGAAATGGGGATGCTTAAAGAAGCTTTTAATTTTCTGGGGGCGGTCTACAAGACCGACAAAACATACCGTGACGCGGCCACCCGTTTGATGGCTATCAACAACACACTCAAAGCTGGGCAGAAATAATGGTCTCGTTCAATTACGCCGCCCGCGAAGTGACGGCGAAGATCGTTTATTACGGCCCAGGGCTTTGTGGCAAAACCACCAACCTGGAAGAGTTACACAAGAAGATGAATCCGACCACGCGTGGCAAGATGGTCTCGCTGGCGACCGATACCGACCGCACGCTTTTTTTCGATCTGCTGCCAGTGGATCTTGGCACCATCGGCGGCTTCCGTACCAAGCTGCAACTGTTCACTGTGCCGGGCCAGACCTATTACAACAACACCCGCAAACTGGTGCTCAAAGGGGCCGACGGCGTGGTGTTCGTCGCCGATTCGCAGGCGGCGCAGCTACAGGCGAATATTGACAGTTATCAGAATTTGGCCGAGAACCTCAAGGAAAACGGATTGGACATCAATACCATTCCGCTGGTGATCCAGTGGAACAAGACCGATCTGCCCGAGCTGGCCCCGATGGAAACGCTGGAGGAAAAGGTCAATCCGCGCAAGGTGCCTACCAATAAGGCGGTTGCCTTCCGCGGCGACGGGGTGCTGGAGACATTCAAGCTGATATCGCGTGAGGTGATGAAGGCGTTGCAGGCGAAAGTGGGGGGGCAATCCGGTGCCGCCGCTGCTGCTGCCGCGCCGATAGCGGCCAAGAAAGTGGAGCGGGCCGACGCCGCACCGCTGAAGGTGCAGACCGAGCAGTATTATCAGGGAACGGCAAGCGCCGAACAGGTGAAGGCGGAGGCATCGCTGGAGGCTCACGGCATCGAAGGAGGCAAACGGCATGTTGAAGAACTGGGCAAGTTGGCCGAAAAACTACGCGCCAGCGGCGACGAAGAGACCGCTACCTTGATTGGCGAGTTGCGCAAAAGTGTGGCGGGGTTGATTGAGGACCAGCGCCGAGTGGAATTCCGCTATCAAACCATGATGCGCCAGATCAACAAGCTGGTGAAAGTGATGGACGCTAAAAAGTAGCCCCTCCTTTCCAGTCGCCAAGCAATTTCTCAGCATTTCCAATTTTCTTGCCTTAATGGGAGCGCTGAAATATTCTTTGTATTTTATTTATTCGGTATCTATTTGATAAATAAACACAAAAATTATTGTGTCGTGCACCTAAAAGCACATTTTATTCAGTTGACAAGTGTGCGTAAAAGCACATAAAATGGCGCAAGGAGGAGAAAAGAATGAAATGCGGTAATGTTATTGCAACTGGTATTGGGAAAGGGTTGGTGAAAGAATCGAGGGGGAATAACGGAGTGGCAAAGAGGTCGCTGGCTGCCGGAAAAGCCACGGATAGAGTTGGAAAAGTCACAGCCGCTTCCGCTGTGACCCAGAAATTTCTTTCCGTGGCGCAGGTGGCTAAACGTTGGGGGGTTTCGGATTCCACCGTCCGTCGCCTTATTGAAGAAGGCCGTTTAAACGGCATCCGGTTGCGCCACGCCCGCAGGCTTTCCGCCGTTTCGGTTGAGGAATATGAAAAAAGCGCGACATTCTAGCCGTGGGACTAGGGGCAAGTTCCGGTGAAAATAAGGTTACATTTATGATTGGTTTTAATTGCCCTTTGGCGCGGTTTTATGTATCATTACCGTTTCCGGAAATGCAGCCGGTCATTATGCGCCCGTAGTTCAGCCCGGATAGAACGTCAGATTGCGGTTCTGAAAGTCAGAGGTTCAAATCCTCTCGGGCGCACCATTTTTTTATAGTGGAGAGGTGGCCGAGCGGTTGAAGGCGACGGTCTCGAAAACCGTTGTACGGGAAACTGTACCGGGAGTTCAAATCTCCCCCTCTCCGCCAAAAAAACTGGTCAGCATGTATGGAACCGCGGAATTGGCGATCCTGCCCGCGGGGGCCATCCCGACAGGCGGAAGTGGCGTTCCGTGCTTGATTGACCGATGGAGGAGGGGAGGAAGGCTAAGCCTTCCAGCCCGGACGTTTGTCCGTGTGAAAAATGACCTCTTGCCCTGATGGCATTTGTCCGGAAAATGAGTGTGTTTGAAAAAGGCTTCGCGGCGCCGCTCGGATCTCGCCGCATGCCTGTTGCAACGGAGAGGTGACCGAGCGGTTGAAGGTGCACGCCTGGAAAGCGTGTGTACGGGAAACCGTACCGGGGGTTCGAATCCCCCCCTCTCCGCCATTAACTTCTCACTTTGTTAACCCCTTTGTTTGTTCTCACCGCCGAAATTGAGTTTGCACAGCGGGTTTCGAACCGCGTGGGCACCCGCGATTGAAGAAGGAGCGGCGCGGCGCATAGGCGAGCGGCGAGCGAACGAGTGGAGGCCAATGAACCGGTCCACGTGATATGGCCGCGGGAATGGCCGAATCTCCTTGATGAGGTTAAACGATTATCGGATTTTCCTGCGCCCGCCCGACAACCTTGTACGGAAGATTCTGCATCCCCGGCACCGGAACGGTGGCGTAATCCTCGGCTTCGCTTCCCAGCGCGGTCAGCGCCGTTCCCATCTGCTTTGCGAGGATCGCCATGTCGCGCTCGGTAAGCTCGCAGTGATGGTAGTTGTAGATCACCCACGTTAGTTCGCCTTCCACCATCTTCAGGTCCAGCGGGAAAAGGCGGCAGTCGATCGGGCGGTGGTCGTGGATGCTGCACCGTCCTTCGTTCAGGAAGTGGCAACCTTCACGGGAGGTTGTTTTCAAAAAGCGGACGGTATTCCCCGTGTGCGGGTTCACAACGGTTTGAGAATAGATATCCGCGTGCAAACCGGTGAAGTTACCAATCTGTGCCACGTCGAATGACGTGAGAAATGGGGGTTCGATGGTGCCGCCGTGTTTTATATTCCCACAGCACTTTGCGCCAGAGCAATCGCGGCAGGCATCCAGCGCGCCGTTGTCGTTGAACGGTTGAACAAGAGCGGTTTTTGGGCCGTCAAGCTCGGCAAACATATAAATAGCTTCCCCCTTAAATGGTTGGTATGGAAAAAAGAAATGGCTCCAGCATCGGGAAATGTCTGGCGTGATATCGCTGATATCATCTTAATGATGAATGCTACGACAAAACGGGACGAATGGAATAAAAATATTTTTTTTAGATGGTCGTTATATTATCAACATGGCGTCGCCGTAGGAGTAAAAACGGTAGCGTTCTTGGATGGCGGCGGCGTACGCGGACAAAATCCGTTCCCGGCCGGCGAATGCAGAGGCCAGTACCAGCAGTGACGATTTCGGCAAATGAAAGTTTGTAATCAATGAGTTAACAAGGCGAAATTCAAAGCCGGGTGAGATGTAAAGAGCGGTAGGGCCGTGGAACTCTCCGCCATGGCGGGCGGCGGTTTCAAGGGAACGGGTGACAGTGGTGCCGACAGCCACAACACGCCCGCCTCTATTTTTAACTTCTAACAGGTTGTTGTATAACGCTTTCGGCACATTGGCGTATTCCGGATCGATAGCGTGGCGGCTGATATCTTCCTCGGTGATCGGTTTGAACGTGCCGGGTCCCACATGCAGGCAAATCTGTTCTTGCAATACGTGCTTTTCCGCCAAATCCGCCAAAAGCTCCGGTGTGAAGTGGAGTCCGGCGGTGGGCGCGGCGCACGATCCATCCTTCGCGGCGAAGACGGTTTGATACCGTTCCCGGTCCAGCGGTTCCTCTTCCCGTTCCATATAGGGGGGGAGGGGTATATTGCCGTGATCGCGCAACCATTTTTTCAGCGCCTCTTCGGGGAGCGGGAATTTGAAAACGCCCATGTCTCCATCGCGGCGCAGAAATTCCGCGCTCAACCCCTTGCCGAGATCAAGGGACATCCCCGGCTTCAGTTTTTTGAGTCCGCGCACCATGCCGATGACTTCGTCGCCGGCAAAGCGGACGACCAGCAGTTCGATCTCGGCCCCCGCGGGGGTTTTGCCGAAAACGCGGGCGGGGATCACGCGGGTTTCGTTCAGCACCAGCGCGTCGCCCGGATCCAGCAACGCCGGGAGGTCGGCGAAGGTGTGATGCGATATGGCGCCGGTGGCGCGATCCAGCCGCATCAGGCGCGATTGGTCGCGCCTGTCCGCCGGGTAGCGGGCGATGAGCTCCGGCGGCAGGGGAAAGTCGTAATCGGCCAGACGTGTGCTGATGGCTTACTCCGGGGCAGAGGCCAGCACATTGGCGGCGACGGTGGCGCCGGGATAGTACTTGCCCAGAATCTCGCGGAAGGAGCGGGCTTTATCGGCCATTCCCTTTGCGCCCCACTGGCAGAGGCCGACGCCGTGACCGTACCCGATCCCGTTGAATATGACCAGGGTTCCCTGTTTGTGGATGGTGAACCGGGTGCTTTTCAGGCGGGCGGGGCCGAGCGCAAGGCGGAAGTCGATGGCGTTGACCATCGCCACGTCGCGCCCGTTGTGCAGAGCCACCGTTTTCACCCTTCCGGTCCGCGTGTGGTTCTGGGCCGATAACGAGCCGATCTTGCCCCGGTGAAGCCCAGCGCGGGAGAGCGCCGCTTCGATGTCGTTCATCCGTATGCTTAGCTGCCAGGTGTAGTACGGCGATTTTCGGCCGTATTCGCACGGCACCGATTTGAGGTAGGGGGTGTCCACCTTGTGGAACACCTCCACGCCGTCCTCGGTGCGGTCGCCGCAATTGGCGTGGAAGAAGGTGCGGGCGATCCGGTTTTTGTAAAGCAGGATCATTCCCGCAGTGCCGCTCACGGCCGCGTCGGTGCGCGGATCCTCGTTCGCCACGCCGCCGTAAACCTGATCCATCACGTTGGTTTCCAGGTCGAAGTAGTTTTCGTTCATTTCCTGCCGCCGGAAGAGGGCATAGGTGCGGGCCGCCACCGCCTGGGCTTTCAGAGCCTCTACCGGCCAGTCTTTCGGCATCTCGGCGGCCACCACGCTCCGCAGGTAGTCCTCGATCATGACGTGATTGACCAGGTCGAAGGTTCCCTTGCCGTTATCCCACAGCACGAAGTAGCCGCGGTACCGCTTGCCGTTGATGGCGATGATGCCGTCGGGCGACTCCACGCGGATGGAAGTGATGGGGAAGACGAAGTGGTTGATGCGGATGCCGTGCGGATCGCGCCGGACGGTGATGGTGCGCACATCGCCGGTGTTGAGGCGCGCGCCGCTTTCGGCGGAGGTGATGAGCAGGTTGCTGTTGCCGCTGATCTCGGCAAGCGAGGCGGCGCGGATGAGCGCCACCCGCATTTCCAGCTTGAGAAGGCTTTCCAGCTTCGGCGGGGGTGCCTCTTTGGCCGGTTCGTCGAGGGTGTTGCCTTCGGGGGCCATTTCAAAGGGGAAAGGGGCCTCGTCCTGCGCATGGACGGCGATGGGGGCGGCGCATATCATCAAAACCGCCATAAGCGGCCATAAATAATTCTTCATGTGTGTAAAGGTTCCAAGGTGTTTCAAAGATTATCTCATAGTTGGCCACTGGGCAAACAAATCCGGGGAATTTTCGCGCACATTCCAGGGCAGGTGCGATATTTTTGAGTCACAATCGCCCCGTTGGGGCCGCTTCTTTTCAATTGGGGCTTCGGTGGGTACTGGATCTCAGCCTGTACAGGTAGCGACGGGCTGATGGGGAAACTTTGATAAAATGTCTGGGTGCCGGCTCAAGCCCGATGTGACAGGGGGAGCGGGCACCTGTGGTAAAATCATTTTATGAAAAAGCTGTCAAAAGCCGATGTTTTACGGATAGTACGCGAGCTTCACGCCAATCTTGATGTTGTGTATGGCGACCGTCTAAAGGGGGTCTACCTCTATGGGTCATATGCGCGCGGCGATGCCCGGGAAGATAGCGATATCGACGTTGCGGTGGTGCTGACGGGGCCCGTGAAGCGTTCGGAAGAGCTTAAACGCACCAAAGCGTTTATTCCCGATATGTGCATTACGGAGAACTGTCTCATAATGCCGCTCTTCCTTTCCGAAATGGAGTTCAAGGCCAAAAGCCTCGACATCGTTCAGTTCATTGCCGAGGAAGGCATTCCAGTATGACCCCTGCCGCCTCCGTCCATTTGAAGCGGGCGGAGAACTTTTTGAGGGTTTCAAAGGATATGTTAAATCTGGGCCATTATTCAGATTCGGTAAGCCGTTCGTATTATGGCGCGTTTCACGCCATAAAGGCGTACTAGCGGAACTGGATATAAAAAGAAAATCGCACCATGCGGCATGGGGCGCATTCGGCGAGCATGTGACGGCTCCCGGTCTTATTGATAAACGGTTTCACCGCGATGGGTGGGATCTGTTCAACCGCCGCCTTGAAGCCGACTATATGGCGGAGCCGCCAGAAGGCCGTGAAGACGCCGAAGAATGCCTCTTTTTTGCGGCTGAACTGGTGGCGGCCTGCCGCTCTTTTTTGGAAAACCGCAAAGGGGTATAACTCTTTGCAAAATGGCTAAATGCCGTAAAGCGAAATCTTCAATTGCTCACAATTGTGCAAAGGTGAAACGTCATGGTGTTGTCCTTGGCACATTCACGGCGCTCAGTGTAAGCTCTGCGAAGTATCTTTTCTCTGAATGGGATTCTTTGTGCCACGCAGAATGACAGAGGCATAGGTGTTCCGTTAAAGCCACAAAGCAAGACCTGACCCTCATTCCCAGACAATCAACGCTTAGCCTCGTACGTCGATAAATATACTCCCGATACTTCGCATGCATAAAAGGCGTGATGGAGAATTGTCGCATAGGTAAATAAAGTATCGTGAGCTGGTCTAAGGTAGTCCGCCATGCGGTTTGCACCCAACCGGCTAGATTGGGTGGGAACTACCTCAGAACCGAGATTAAACGGTTTACGTGCCAATAGCATCTTTTTTCAGCGCGGGATGTATAATTTCGGTAGATGAACTAACACTCGCTGGAATGGGTGCTCAATGGGGTTTGGCGTATTTATAGGGGGCATGGAGTTCTTATGGGTGACTTGAAATATGTTAAGCATGAAAAACTATCGCTTAAAAACCATCCACAATTTGATGAGACATGGGTTCAAAAAAAGATTTCCGAGGACCCCGCCATTCTAGGATTAGGTGAACTCGTTTTAAGAGATAAGGAACGTATTCAGCCAAGGGCAGGAAGATTGGACATATTGCTCCAAGATACGGAAAGTGACCGAAGATATGAAGTCGAAATTATGCTTGGGGCGACAGATGAAAGCCATATAATCCGAACTATTGAATATTGGGATATTGAGAGAAAGCGTTTTCCACAATATGACCATTGCGCTGTTATTGTTGCAGAAGATATTACAAGCAGGTTCTTGAACGTTATTAGCCTTTTTAATGGCTCTATCCCACTTATTGCCATTCAAATGTCCGCTATAAAAATCGGTGAGCACGTTACGCTCTTTTTCACCACAGTATTGGATGAGCTTACCTTGGGGCATGAAGATGAAGAGGAAAATGCGCTGGAAGTTACCGATAGGAACTATTGGGAAACCAAACGCGGCACAAAGGAAACGGTAGCGCTTGCTGATGAATTATTGGCTATTATCAAAAACTTTGCTCCAATGATGGAACTCAAGTACAACAAATCCTATATTGGATTGACAAAAAGTGGAAAACCCGACAACTTTGTCACATTTGTTGTAAAGAAAAAATATTTGTCCTTAGAACCAAGAATCCTTCAATCGGATGAAATAAGCAAAAAACTGGAAGCAACCGAACTGACCACTCTTTCATATGATAAGCAGTGGAGGCGTTATCGAATTATGATTAAATCCAAAGAAGATATTAACGTGAATAAAGAAGCTCTAGAATTTCTTATGAAAATGGCGTTTGAGCAAGGCATGAAATAGCATCTCCAAAATGAAACAGCGAAAAAACACCCAACAAATCGGCAAGTGCACATATTATTCGCTCCTTTTTCTGCCATTCCACATGGGTGGGGCAAAGGGGCAGGTCTTGCTTCCTAGCTTTAGCTAGCGCCAGTGTGTGTGGGGCGCGGCGGTGGGCACTTTATGCACGAACCGGATTCCGGCGAAAAGTTTTCACCTTGATCCGTTTGGAGCGTTCTTCCACCTGCGCGGCGTCGAACTGGAACTGCAGGCGCATCCAGCCCTCCGGCGTTCCGCCAAACGCCTTGGCCAGCCGGATTGCCATATCCCACGAAAGGTCGGCGCCCCCGTTAACCACATTGCTTAACGCAGAGCGCGATACGCCAAGAACTTTGGCCCCTTCGGTAACGCTTAATCCATGCGGCTCCAGGCAATCCACACGCACCGAAAAACCCGGATGGGGCGGATTTTTCATTTTCAAAGTTTTCATGCCGTTCTCCCTTTCAATGATAGTCCTCTAAATTCACATCCAGCGCGTGCCCTTCCTCGAACCGAAAGGTAATCCGCCAGTTTGCCCGTACCGTCACGCCCCATTCCCCTTTTCTGCTTCCCTTTAGCGGATGAAGCCGGTAGGAGTGGATGTCCATGTCCTCAATTGTTTCCGCCTGATGCAGCCGCGCCAGGATTGCCCGTATCCGGTCCACCATTTCCGGTGGCAGCCTTCGGGGGTCATCCGCCTCAAAATAGCGCTTCAATCCCCGGTGCCTGAAACTGACAATCATATCGATATTGTAGCGTGTAGCGCGACACTATGCAAGTATGCCTGAAAACTGATAGCATCTCGGTTTGAAATTTTCAGAAAAATCATCCCCTCCTTCGGAAGGAGGGGATACAGGGGAGGTTGTTTCTAAAAAAACACATTTTCGCCAAAAACCTGAAAACGTTTCATTTGAGCAACCCCACCCGCGCCGCGCAAAAAGCGCGCCGCGACCTCCCCTTATAGCCCAAGGCTAAGGGGAGGTAATATTTTCAAATTCCGGAAAAAGATTCTTCGCTGTGCTTAAGAATGACAAATTCATCATGAAAATATCGCTGCTTTTCTAATTGTGCGGGGAGGAGGGGGGCGGAAAGCCGGACTTCGTTTAAAACGGCAGTTTGATATTGTCTTTGAGCTTTTGTTTCAGCTTGTCCTCCTCTTCCTTCTTGCGTTTGTCGGCGGCGGCCTTCAGCTTTTGTTCTTCCTCTTTTTTGCGCTTGTCCAGCTCGGCCTTGGCTTTTTCGGTCTCGCCTTTGGCGGCGTCTTCGTACTTCTTGCGTTCCTTGTCCAGCCGCTGATGTTGCTCGTTGACCAGTTGATCCATGTTCTTCAGCTGGCCGTCCGGCCCCGTCAGGCCGGGCGCAAACGCCCCCAGCCGTTTTTTGAATTCCTTATCCATCTCGGCCCGTATCCGCGCCTCGGCCTCCACCCGCAGCCCGGCCCACGCCTTGCGCATCACCTCGCCGAATATCTTGTCGATATCGGAGGTGATGCTTACATCCAGCGCGTCGATAGCCCCTTTGGCCTCTCCCTTCAGGTTCAAGTAGTGCACACTCTTTAGCGAATCGTCCAGTATGGCTGTCACCTTCGGGTCAAGCGCTTTCACCGACTGTTTGCGGGTGGCCATGGCGATTTCTTTCAGGGTGAAGTTAAAGTCGCTGTTGATGCGGTCGCCAACGATTTGCAGGGCGGAGGTGAACACGGCGGTGCCGCCGGTGATGCCCACGGGCGAATTGTCGCCCAGCGAGTTTTCCGCCAGGTTGGTTGCGATGTTCCCGGCGGTCATGCCCAATTCCATTTTGCCTTTGTCGCCGCGGAAATCCAGCGATCCGTTAATGGCAAACTCGGCCCCCGGCAGATCTTGCGAGCCGCCTTTCATGTCCACCGTCAGCGGCTGGTTTATAACCTTCTGGCCGGATGAAAGGTTCCGCATCTCGCCGCTGAACCAGTTGCCCGATTTGGCCTCGGCGTTGGCGGTGAAGGCGGCGCGCTTCACCCAAAACAGCGGCAACGGGTGCAACACGGGGAATTCCACGGTGGTTCCCTTCATCCGTTGCTTCTTCGGCTCGGCATCGGCCCCGGTTTTGGACCCTATCCGTTTATTTATTTCAGCGCGGTATGCGTTGTAGCGCGCGTACATCCGGCCCAGCTTGCCGCGGTACAATTCGGCCAGGGCCTGTTGCGCAAATCCACCTTTGGCTGATTCGGCGCCGAACAGGCCGCCGATGTTCTTCAGGTCTTCGTTGTACAGCCGGTCGGCCTCTTTGCGGGTAGCGTCGGCCCGGTTCATGTCTTTTTGCATGTCGTCGCGGGCGGCTTCCACCTTTTTGCGGAACTCGTCTATCTTCTTGATGGCCTCCACCGCCTTCAGCACATCCTGCGGTGTGTTCACAGTGATGTTCAGCGAGGATTTTATTGACTCATATTCGGCCGAAAGCGCCT
>JAKAGL010000005.1 GCA_021815535.1 bacterium | reverse complement strand
CCGGATTTGAGATCGCCGGAAAGACCGGCACCGCCCAAAAGTTTGACCGCGAGAAGGGGCATTACAGCAACGAGAAACCGCTTTCCTCATTTGTCGCGCTGTTCCCGGCGAAAAAACCGCGCTATGCCATTCTGGTGATGGTGGATGAACCGAAAGGGGCCGGATGGGGAGGCGAAGTGGCGGCGCCGATGGTGCGTGACATCATCCGCGGCATGACGCGTTATATCGGAATGCCCGCCAAAGGCCAGCGCAGTTACGAAGTGAAATGGGGCGGCGTGCGCCGCGCTTTGGCCGCACGGACGACAGACGGCGAATTTTCCCTCCCGCCCGTGGCGATGCCCGAACCCGGCGCGGCCGCAACCACCAAAGCCGATTCCTCTTCGGATAAGGGAAAGGGAATTTTATGACCGTCAGCAGCTCGTGGCTTCTTAACGGGCTTTCGGCCGGTCTGCCGGAAGTGGCGGTGAGCGGAGTTGAATACGACAGCCGCAAGGTAAAGAAGGGGAGCTGTTTTGTTGCCGTGAAGGGTTTCCAGGCGGACGGCCATGCCTACGTGAAAGATGCCATTGCGCGCGGCGCATCGCTGGTGGTGGCCGAAGAAGGGGCGTTGCTTGAAACGCCGGCCGGTTTTCCGGTCGCCCGCGTGAAGGATACCCGCAGGGAACTGGCGCGGTTGGCATGCCGTTTCCACGGCAATCCTTCGGCGAAGATCGGCGTTATCGGCGTCACCGGAACCAACGGCAAAACCACCACCACCTACCTGATCCAAAACATGCTTAATGCCGCGGGGTACCGCACCTCGCGTTTCGGCACCATTGAATACGCGTTCCCCGACGGTTTCGTTCCGGCGCCCAATACCACGCCGGAATCAGCCGATCTGCAACAGATGTTTGCGCGCGCGGCGGCGTATCCCGATCCCCGTTGCGTGATGGAAGTAAGCAGCCACGGATTGGCATTGGGGCGCCTTGACCAGACCGCGTTCAAGGGGGCGGTCTTCACCAATCTCACCCAGGATCATCTCGATTTTCACCGGACGATGGAAGAGTACGGCCGCGCGAAGCAATTGCTCTTCAAGAAATTTGCGCTGGACTACGCGGTGATCAATCTCGATGACCCTGCCGGGGCGCGGTGGGTTGCCGAAGGGGTGAACGGCAAACTGGTGACTTACGGGATCCATCCCAACGCGGATATCCGCCTGGCGGCATCAAAAACCGATTTTCATGGTTGCTCTGTTGTGCTGGCGACCCCCAAAGGGGAGGCGGCGGTCAACATCCCGCTTCCCGGGGCCCACAACATCCAGAATGCGATGGCGGCTTTCGCGGCGGGATACGCCGAGAACATCCCATTCGAGACCATCGTCAAAGGCATAGAATCCACCCCGCCCGTACCCGGCCGTTTTGAAAAAGTCGACGCCGGACAGGATTTTGCGGTGATCGTGGATTACGCGCATACCGACGATGCCCTGCAGAATGTATTGAAAACAGCCCGCGGCATTACCCGGAACCGCCTTATTTGCGTTTTCGGCTGCGGCGGCGACCGCGACCGGACCAAACGGCCCAAAATGGGCCGCGTTGCGGCTGAATTGGCTGACCAGGTGGTGGTTACCTCCGATAACCCGCGCACGGAGGTACCCCACCGAATTATTGAGGACATCATGGCGGGGATACCCGGCGAAGCGCGTGGACGGGTCGCGGTGTTTGATGAACGCGAAGAAGCGATCCGCCACGCAGTGGGAATGGCGCGCGCCGGTGATATGGTGCTCATCGCCGGCAAGGGGCACGAGGATTACCAGATCATCGGCACCGTCAAGCATCCGTTTGACGACCGTGCAGTGGCCGCGAAATATATAAGGAGCCGCGGCTGATGCTTTATTACTGGCTGTATCCCCTGCACGAGCGGTTCCATTCGCTCAACGTGTTCAAGTACATAACGTTCCGCTCCACCTACGCCATTATCACCGCATTGCTGCTTTCCTTCCTGCTGGGGCCGGCGACGATCCGCTGGCTGCAACGGATGAATTTCGGCGAGCGGATACGCTCGGATGTGCCGGAGCATCATCGCCCCAAGGCGGGCACCCCCACGATGGGAGGCATCCTCATCCTCATTTCCTTCCTGGTGCCGGCCCTGCTGTGGGCCGATGTGGCGCAACCCGCCGTGCTGGCCGCCGTGACCGCCGCCATTCTTTTCGGCGCCATCGGCATCGCCGATGACGCCACCAAGATGCGCGACGGGCACGGCATGAAAAGCAGGATGAAGCTCATCCTTCAGCTTCTGGCCTGCGTACCGATCTTTCTTCTGGTGTCGAGGGAAGAAGGGCTTGCCGATATTCTCACCAAGATCTACATCCCGTTCCTCAAGAACGTGCAGGTCGATCTTGGCTGGGGGTACTGGATATTTGCCGCCATCGTGGTGGTGGGATCCAGCAACGCCGTGAACCTCACCGACGGCCTGGACGGGCTTGCCATCGGCCCTATCATCATCGCCTTCACCGCCTACACGTTCTTCAGCTACGTCGCCGGGGCCGCGTACTTCAGCGGCTATCTCCAGATCCCCTTCATCAAGGGGACGGGGGAGATCACCGTTGTCTGCGGTGCGGTGGTGGGGGCTTCGCTGGGATTCCTTTGGTACAACTCCTATCCCGCGCAAATGTTCATGGGAAATACCGGCAGTGTTTCGCTGGGCGCGCTGCTGGGGGTGGTGGCGATCTTGACCAAACATGAAATCATTCTCATGCTTGTCGGGGGCATTTTCGTGGTGGAAGCCCTTTCGGTGATCATCCAGGTCACCTCGTTCAAGCTGACCCGAAAACGGGTTTTTTTGATGGCGCCGATCCATCATCATTTCGAAAAACTTGGATGGCCGGAAACCAAAGTGACGATCCGGTTCTGGATCGTTTCCATCCTCCTGGCCCTGTTGAGCCTTTCCACGTTGAAGTTGAGGTAGCCGGTGGACATAAAAAGCAAAAAGGTTCTGGTGGTTGGCGTTGGGCGCAGCGGCGTGCCGGCGGCCAACCGCCTGGCGGCTTTGGGCGCCTCGGTGTTCATCACGGATAGCGGGCCGCGCGAAAAACTGCGCGATGAACTTAAAAAACTCGCGCCCGGCATCGAGGTGGAAACCGGCGGCCATGCAGCCGTGATGAAAGAACCGTTCGATATGGTTGTTACTTCCCCCGGCGTGCCGTGGGAAAGCCGGCTTCTCGCCGCCAAACGGAGCGAAGGAAGCGAAGTCATCAGTGAGATCGAGCTTGCGTTCCGGCTTGTCCCGCGTTCCTGGGTGGCGATCACCGGCACCAACGGAAAATCCACCACCACCGCGTTGGTAGGGGCGATCCTGAAAGAAAGCGGCATCCCGGCGGTGGTCTGCGGCAACATAGGCAACGCCGTAACCGGCGAGGATGCGGTATTTGAACATGACGTGAAGGTGGTGGCGGAAATCAGTTCTTTCCAGCTGGAGGGATGCGTCCGTTTCCGCCCCCGCGTGTCGGCCATTCTGAACATCACGCCGGATCACCTGGACCGGCACCATACGATGGAAGGGTACGCGGCGATGAAAAGCCGCATCTTCATTAACCAGGCTGGCGACGACGTGTGCGTGCTCAACTTTGACGACCCCGAAACCGTGAAATTGAGAGACAGTGTGCGGTGCCGCCTGCTGGGTTTCTCCACCCGCGAGAGGCTCAAGGACGGCGTATTCGTGAATAACGGACGGATCGTACTGGCTGAAAAGGGGGAATCATGGTCGATAGGAGACGCGAAGGACCTGAAAATAGCCGGCGGCGCAAATCTGGAAAATGCCCTTGCCGCCACCGCCATCGCTTTTGCCGCCGGGGCTGACGTGGGGGCGATTTCACGCGCCCTGTTCAGCTTCACCTCGCTCCCCCACCGGATCGAACTGGTGGCGGAGCGGGGCGGCATACGCTACATCAACGATTCCAAAGGCACAAATGTCGGCTCCACCCTCAAGGCGTTGGAAGGGTTGGAAGGGAAAGTGTTCATCATACTTGGCGGGCGCGACAAGGATCAGGATTTCGGGCCGCTGGCCGCGCTGGTGCGGCGGCGGGGCGACCACGCCATCCTCATCGGCGAGGCTGCCGAGAAAATAGGGCGCGCCTTGGGGGATTACCGGTCCGTAAACCGCGCCGCCACTTTACACGAGGCGGTGGCGCTGGGGGCACGGCTGGCGAAACCGGGCGATACGGTACTGCTTTCCCCCGCGTGCGCCAGTTTCGACATGTTCAAAAATTACGAGGACCGCGGCGATAAATTCCGCGATGCGGTGAGGGAATTGGTGAAGGAGGCGGCACATGCCCGTTAAGAGGGAACCGGATTACCGGATATTGGCCGTGACCGTCGGGCTGGCCCTTCTGGGGCTGGTGATGATCTTTTCCGCCTCCGGCACGGTGGCCGGGGCGCGGTACGGCGACCCCGCATTTTTCCTTAAACGGCAGTTTGTGTACACCCTTCTCGGCCTTGCCGGGATGGCTGTGGCAATGAAGATCAATTACCGCAAGCTGCAAGATGTGGCCCCGTACTTGTACCTTTTTTCCCTGTTCATGCTTTTTCTGGTGCTCATTCCCGGAATTGGCCGCGAGGTATCGGGCGCCCGGCGCTGGGTCGTATTGGGCCCGCTTTCCTTCCAGCCGTCGGAGTTTGCCAAGTTGGCGCTCATTATCGCGTTTTCCCATTTTCTGGTGAAGAAAGAGGCGGCAGGGCGGCTGCGGGATTTCGTTTCGGGCTATATGCCAAACGCGTTGGCGTTGGCCGTTATTTTTGTGCTTATTTTGTTGCAGCCGGATATGGGGACTTCGCTGGTTGCCGCCGCCGTTGTATTCGGGCTATTCTTCGTCGCCGGCATCCGTTTCAGCTTCATCCTCGGCACGTTCCTTACCATGCTGCCGTTCCTGTACGTGGCGGTGCTCAACGTTGATTACCGCCGCCGCCGTATTCTCTCGTTTCTCGATCCGTGGGCGGATCCGACCGATACCGGTTTCCAGATCATCCAGTCCTATGTGGCGTTGGGGAACGGGCACTTTTTCGGCATCGGCCTTGGTGATGGGCGGCAAAAGAACTTTTTCCTGCCGGATGCGCATACCGACTTCATATTTTCCATCATCGGCGAAGAGCTTGGTTTTGCCGGATGCCTGCTGATAGTTCTGCTGTTCGCCATTTTTGTGTATCTGGGGATCAAGACCGCCATGAAAGCGCCCGATCCTTTCGGCATGTACCTTGCCACCGGCATCACGTTAAGCATCGGGTTGCAGGCGGCGATCAATTTTGGCGTGGCCACCGGCCTGCTTCCCACCAAGGGACTGCCGTTGCCGTTTATTTCATTGGGCGGTTCGGCGCTGGTGATATGGCTGATCAGCGTTGGCATTCTCCTTAACGTATCGCAATACAAGTCGTCATGAGCGGGAGCGGATTGAGAATGATCGTAACGGCGGGCGGCACCGGCGGGCATATCTACCCCGCGCTGGCGGTGGCGGACGAATTGAAGCGGATGGGAAACACCATCCTGTTTGTGGGGGGGCAATCGGGCCCCGAGAAGGACATGGCGTACCGGGCGGGTTTCGATTTCCTCGGCGTCGACGTGCGGGGATTTGACCGGCGCCATATCGGCAAGGCGTTGATGGCGCTGGTGGCGCTTCCGCGGGCCTTGCGAAAAGCCGCAAAAGCGATAAACGTATTTCAGCCCGATGCGGTGGTTGGCGCCGGAGGCTATGCCTCGGGTCCTTCCTGTCTGGTGGCGTCCACAAAAGGGGTGCCTGTTTTCCTGCTGGAACAAAATGTCTATCCGGGGCTGGTTACCCGGTGGCTGGCCGGCAAGGCCCGCCGGGTTTACGCGAATTTTGCCGAATCGGCGCGCTGGTTGCGGGGGGCGGATCTGATGGTCGCCGGCAACCCGTCGCGGCAGGAATTTATGAAGGCCGCATCGCGCAATTTTGACGACCCCCGCAAAACCATCCTCATTATGGGAGGCAGTCAGGGAGCCAACGCCGTCAACCGGGCGGTGATAGGCGCCCTGCCGCGGCTGGCCAAGATGAATGTGAAGATATACCACCAGACCGGGAAGCGGATGCTGGCGGAAACCCGCGTGGCGTATCTCGAAGCGATGATGGACGCGGTGGTGGAGCCGTATTTCGAGAACATGGCGGACATCATGCGCGAGAGCCATCTGGCTATCGCCCGCGCCGGCGCCGGCACCTGCGCGGAACTGGCGCTTACCGCTTTGCCGTCCATTCTGGTGCCGTATCCCGGAGCCGGCGGGCATCAACGGTTAAACGCGCTTGCCATGGAAAACATCGGCGCGGCGGTGGTGGTGGATGAAATGAATCTGAACGGCGGGCTGTTGGCGGAAATGGCGCGCGATATCCTGCGCAGCCCGGACAAGTTGCGGAAGATGAGCGCCAACGCCCGTGAAAACGCAAAACCGGATGCCGCGCGGGTGATCGCGCGCGACATCATAAAGCAAATGGAGGCGGCGTGACCCTTAAGCGGCAACGGACAATTCATTTCGTCGGCATCGGCGGATCGGGGATGAGCGGCATCGCCGAGATCCTCCTCAACATGGGGCACAAGGTGCAGGGATCGGATATCAGCCGCAATGACACCGTGAAACGGCTGGAAACCCTGGGCGCCGCGGTGCATATCGGCCATGCCGCCGAAAACATCGGCGATGCCGAGGTGATCGTCGTATCCTCCGCCGTGAGCAAGGAAAACCCCGAAGTGGTCGCCGCCCGCATGCGCAAGGTGCCGGTGATCCCCCGTGCCGAAATGCTGGGAGAACTGATGCGGATGAAGGTGGGGATCGCCGTGGCCGGCGCCCACGGGAAAACCACCACCAGCACGCTGGTTGCGACCATCCTCGCGGAAGCGGGCCTTGACCCCACCGCCATCATCGGCGGCCGCGTCAAACGGTTCGAGTCCGGCGCGAAGCTGGGCAACGGCGAGTATCTGGTCGCCGAAGCCGACGAAAGCGACGGCAGTTTCCTCACGCTCGATCCGTCCATCGCGGTGGTGACGAACATTGACGCCGAGCATCTGGATTACTACGGCAGCAAGGAAAAAATTGACGAGGCGTTTTTCACGTTCTGCAACAAGGTGCCGTTCTTCGGCGCCACCATCGCGTGCGGCGACGATCCGGTATTGCGCGGCTTTATTCCGCGGATGAACAAGAAGTTCATCACCTACGGTTTTTCCAAAGCGTGCGACATCATGGCGCACGATTATACGTTGGGGGATGGAATGGCCACGTTCACCGTTTCGGACAAGAACGGCGAGCTGGGGAAAGTGCAGATACATATGCCGGGGCGCCACATGGTGTTGAACGCGCTGGCCGCCATACAGGTGGCAATGCTGGTGGGCGTTGACTTCAATACCGCCGCCGCGGCAATGAAACATTTCTCCGGTATCGGCCGCCGGTTCGAGCTGAAAGGCGCCAAAGCGGGCATCCCCGTGTATGACGATTACGGCCACCACCCCAATGAGATCCGCGCCACGCTGAAGGGTATCCGCGAGTGGAACAAGGGACGGCGCATCGTGACGCTGTTTCAGCCGCACCGGTATACCCGCACGCGCGATTGCCTGAGCGAGTACTTTACCTGTTTCGATGATGCCGATGTGTTGGTGCTGCTGCCGATCTACGCGGCGGGAGAATCGCCCATTGCCGGCATCAGCACACGGCTGATCTATGACGGCCTGGTGACCGCCGGAAAAAAGAACGTGCATTATTTGGAGACCACGGAGGAAATACAAGGGTTCCTGAACCGCATATTGAACGGCCGCGACATGCTTCTGACCATGGGAGCGGGGGACGTTTACAAGCAGGGGGAGCTTTTTTTAAAGGGCGATGAAGGTAATAAAAAATGAGCCGCTGGACAGGCGCACGACGTTCCGCATCGGCGGCCGTGCGGGGATGTTCATTATCCCCGAAACGGCCGGCGAACTGGCGGCCGCCCTGCGCGGACACCCCGATGCGTTTGTGCTTGGGGGCGGCAGCAACCTGCTTGTCGCCGACGCCGGTATTGGAAAGGTGATCTCGATGGAACGGTTTGACGCTGTGGATGTGGCCGAAAGGGACGGCGGCGCGGTGCTGGCCGCGGGAGCGGGCGCTTCGTTCACCGCCGTTGCACGGCGGGCCGGGCGGCTGGCCCTGAGCGGCCTGGAATTCGCCTTTGGCATTCCCGGCATGGTCGGCGGCGCGGTGGTGATGAACGCCGGCGCATCGGGCGGAGAAGTCAAACAGAGCCTGACGCATGCAACATTGATCGTGAATGGAGAGGCGGAGGAGGTACCGGCCGAGGCGCTCGGTCTTGCTTACCGCCATAGTGCGCTTCCCCCGGGAGCCGTGGTAGTGTCCACCGCGTTTTCCCTCAACAGGGGGAACGGAAAAGAGATTCTGGAACGGATGCGGACGGGGAGCGCGGCGCGGAAAAAAAGCCAGCCGCTTGAATACCCGTCGGCCGGATCGGTGTTCAAAAATCCGCCGGGTGATTTCGCCGGGCGCATTATCGAGGCCTGCGGCTTGAAGGGGTTGCGCGAAGGGGACGCGCAGGTAAGCCCCAAGCACGCCAACTTTATCGTAAATCTGGGGCATGCCACCGCCGCGCAGGTGTACTCCCTCATCCGCGCCGTCGAGGCGGAAGTGCTGGCAAAGACCGGCGTGCGGCTGGAACGTGAATTAAAACTTGCGGGAGGATTTTGAGAATGTTGACCGTGGCGAAATCCGAACGGCTGGCAGGGCGGCGGCAGGTTCCGCCCCCGCGTGACACGCGGCGCTCTCCGTTTCAGACGGATACCGTCCGGGCCAAGGGGCGCTTAAAGGAGCGCCTCCTGATTTACGCAAAAACCGCCGTGCTCGGAATATTGCTGGGGACGCTTGCGGTATTGGCCGTGCTGGTTTACCGGATGGTTTCGTCCAGCCCGTATTTTATGGTGAAAACCGTCAATATTACCGGCGTGCGCATGCTTACACCGGAACAGGTCCGCTTTATTGCCGGTACCGGGTTGACCGGAAACGTGTTTACCCGCGATCTTGACCGGGTTGCCTCGCGGATTGAACAGAACCCGTGGGTGGAATCGGTTTCGGTACGGGTGAAATTGCCGGACATCGTGGAAGTGGCGGTGAAGGAGCGTATGCCGGTGGCGGCCGCGGAGCTCAACGGCAAGCAATGGCTGGTGGATGAAAAAGGGTATCTCATCGAGGAAACCGGCCGGGTGCGGCCGCAATTGGTGATAAACGGCCTGAAGGCGGCGCCCGTGGCCGGCGCACGGGTCGCCGATATGCGGCTGTTTGATGCGTACCGCGCCGCCTCGCTCTTTAAACTGGATACCGTATTCCGCGACATGCCGGTGGCGGTGGATGTAAGCCGGACCGAGAAAACGGTTGTGCGCACCGCCGCGGGGCTGGTCATAAAGTTCGGCCCCGAACAGGAACAATGGGAGGAAAAATTCATGGAATATCTGGCCGTCCGGGGTGTGGCGCACGATTTTGCGCCGGGCTTCGCGGGATTCGATCTCTCGTTCAGAAACCAGGTGGTCGCCACGTTGAATGGCGGCGGCAAAAATGAAAAACGAACTGAATCACAGGGGGTGATCTGATGGCGAAGAAGGAACGTGATACGATTTGCGGCCTCGATATCGGAACCACGAAAATATGCTGCGTCATCGCCGAAGTGAGCGACAGCGGCAAACTGGACATCGTGGGGATCGGCACCAGCCCGTCCAAGGGGCTTAACAAGGGCGTGGTCGTGAATATCGAAAGCACCGTCGAATCGATACGCAGCGCCGTGGAAGAGGCCGAGCTTATGGCCGGTGTGCAGGTGGAAAGCGCCTTTGTGGGAATCGCGGGCGGCCATATCAAAGGATTCAACAGCCACGGTATCATCGCCGTGAAGAACCGTGAAGTGACCGATCTCGACAAGGAACGCGTGATCGAGGCGGCCAAGGCGGTGGCCATTCCGATGGACCGCGAGGTGATCCATGTCATCCCGCAACAGTTCATCCTGGATCACCAAAGCGGCATCCGCGAGCCGCGCGGCATGTCCGGCATCCGCCTTGAGGCCCGCATCCATATCATCACCGGCGCCGTCAGCAGCGCGGCGAACATCGTCCGCTCCGTGAACAAGGCCGGGCTGGATGTGGACGACATCATTGTGGAACAACTCGCCAGCGCCGAGGCGGTTCTCGATGCCGACGAACGCGATCTGGGCGTGGCGCTGGTTGATATCGGCGGCGGCACCGCCGATCTCGCCCTGTTCTCGGAAGACAGCGTGAAATACACATCCGTCATCGCCGTCGGCGGCAACCACATCACCAACGACCTCGCCATCGGGCTGCGCACCCCGCAGGCGGAAGCCGAGAAGATCAAGCGCAAGCACGGCTGCGCCGTGGTGGCGATGGTAAAAAGCGGCGATCTGGTGGAGATCCCCAGCATGGGCGGGCGCGAGCCGCGCGTCATCAAACGCGACGTCCTGTGCGAGATCATCGAGCCGCGCGTGGAAGAGATGTTCCAGATGATTTACCGCGACCTCGAAACGTCTGGCTACCTCGGCATCATTCCGTCGGGCCTCGTGATTACCGGGGGCGCCGCGATGCTGGAGGGGATGCCTGAAGTGGCCGAACGCGTTTTCGGCCTGCCGGTCCGGCGCGGCAACCCGAAGGGCGTGGGGGGCTTGGTGGACGTGGTGAACTCGCCGCAGTATGCGACGGCGGTGGGATTGCTTCAATTCGGGATGAAGTTGCGGCGCAACGGCCCGCCGAGGCCGTTAAAGGGGCGCAACCTCTTTAACAGCGTCACGGACCGGATGAAGGGCTGGATCGAGGATTTCTTTTAAGGATCGTGTAAGTAACGGGGGCAAACGTTTAACATTTTTTTTGGGGGTAACTAGTCATGAGTTTCGAGTTTGAGAAGCAGGACGGGAGTTCACAGCCATCGTTCAAGTTTTCCGATAGTACCCATAGCAACGCGCGGATCAAGGTGATCGGCGTCGGCGGCGGCGGGTGCAACGCCGTGAGCGCGATGATGAGCCAAACCATCTCCGGCGTCGAATTCATAATATGCAACACCGATTCCCAGGCGCTGGGCAAATCGCGGGTGCCGGTGAAGATGCAGATCGGCGGGCAACTGACCCGCGGTCTGGGCGCCGGGGCGAATCCCGAAGTCGGCCGCAAGGCGGCAATGGAAGACGCCGACGGCATCCGTGCGATGCTGGAAGGGGCGGACATGGTGTTTGTCACCGCCGGCATGGGCGGCGGCACCGGCACCGGGGCCGCGCCGGTCATCGCCGATATTGCCCGGAAGCTGGGCATCCTCACTGTGGGCGTGGTCACCAAGCCGTTCATTTTTGAAGGGCAGAAGCGCGGCAAACAGGCGGAATCGGGCCTTGAAGAGCTTAAACGGACGGTCGATACCCTCATCACCATCCCGAACCAGCGGTTGCTGGGCGTGGTGGACAAGAAGACCACGCTGAAAGAGGCGTTCACGACCGCGGATATGGTGCTGTGCAACGCGGTGCGGGGGATCTCCGAGATCATCACCGTGCCGGGCCTTGTCAATGTGGACTTCGCCGACGTGCAGACCATCATGAGCGAAATGGGCCAGGCCCTTATGGGCACCGGCATCGGTTCCGGCGAGAACCGCGCACGCGAAGCGGCGCAAAAGGCGATCAGTTCGCCGCTGCTGGAAGACACCTCTATCGAAGGGGCGCGCGGCATCCTGATCAACGTTACCGGCGGCGAGAACCTGACCCTGTTCGACGTAAATGACGCCGCCATGGAGATCCAGAAGGGCGCCCACATGGACGCCAACGTGATCTTCGGCGCGGTCATCGACGAGAACCTGAAAGACGAGGTGTATGTCACCGTTATCGCCACCGGCTTCAACCACGGCGCCGCCACGCGCGAAACGCCATCCACGAAGATGGAAGGGATGATGGTCTCTCCGCAGCAGGTATCGGCGCAGGCGGCCTCAGCCCCGGCGCAGGCCGCTACCCCATTTGCTTCCGCCGCCGGGCGCCAGCCGATCAGCAACATCCCCTTCAGCGGCAACAAGACGGTGAAAGGAAACAAACCGCTGGTATCGCTCGACCTCGCGGAATTCGCCGATGAACTCGACATACCGGCGTTTATCCGTTACCGCCAGGCCGATTGACCGAAAGGGGGCGCGATGGACAAAAAAACGTTGATGATGGCGAGCAAGATAAGCAATAGCGGCCTGCGGAGCGATATCATGATCCTCCGCAACAACCTCAAGCAACTGGTGCAGACCAGCAAGCGCAACACCGAGATACAGCAGAAGATAGATGAGGTTGGCGAGGCCGCCGTGCGTTGCGAAGACCTGGAGACGCTGGCCGCGAAAACCACCGACACCTTGCGGGAATCGTTCGGATTGACCGTGGCCACCTATTGCCTGGAAAACGGCTACCGGAACCTGCTTCCACCCCCCATGGAGCACCTTCCGTCACCGGCCGCGGACCGGCTGTTTTTTATGGAGCAGGATCAGCTTGACGGCATGTTCGCGCAGATGGCCCCCCTGCTGCGCGGACGGCTGGAGCACGGCAGCGTCCATTTCTTCGGCATCCGGGAATTGAGGCGGATACTCTCTGAGGCTCTTATTCCGCTGGTATACGGCAACGCCGTTATCGGCAGCCTGAACCTCGGCAGTAACGATCCCGTCCGTTACAGCGAAGGGAACGCGACCGATTATCTGCGGCGTCTCGCACAGATAACCGCCCTGGCAATGGTGAATTTGAAGTTGCGGCATGCCCTCGATAAAGCGTGCCTTACCCCCGTGGAACAGAATTAACGAACCGGCTCACTGCTTTTTATTCAAGAACCCGGTCTTCGGCGCACCCCCGCCGAAGGCCGGGCATCCCCCCGCTTAACCGATGGGCGGGTAGCTGCTCGGCCGGCCTTCGTAGACCATACTGCAGCAGGCGGCGCAGCTTTTGAAAATCTTCCGTTTTTTCAGTTCGCGCCGGAAACCGGCCATCTTTTCATTGTTCCAGAGTTCCATGAACGGCGTCTGCCGGACGTTGCCCACCGTGTAGTTGCTGCACGGGAAAACGTCGCCGTAGGCGGAAAGCGCCGCCGAACTCCACGGCGTATAGCATGCCTTGTTTTCCATATCCAGCCGCCCCTCATAGACGGCCATCACATCGCCGTCGGTGAGGCCCGGCGGCGTGATGCGCAACTGCACCCGCGATGCCTTTTCCCGCCGCCGCATTTTCTCGATCTGCCGCCGCAGCTCCGTCACATCGAAATTGTCCGCGGGGGTGGGGGCGGCGTCCGGCGCGATCTCGGCGGTCATTGCCAGCCGGTCGGTGTCCGGAATGCCGTAATAGGTGATCGGATTGAACATGTCCACTCCTGTTTCTTCGGCGAGGGCGTACATGGCGTCCAGCATCGCCACGTTGTGCGAGGTGATAACGCATTTCACCCAGATAAGCGGAAATGTTTTTCCCGCCTTCTTTTTGGCCGCCACAAAGTGGCGCACCTGCCGCATGATCTTCTCGAACGAACCGGGAACCTGCACGATCTCGTCATGGCGCGGTCCCAGCGCTTCCAGCGAAATGCCGACCGACGCCATCCCGCGGGAAAAGAGCGTGCCGCAGCCAAGCCGGACGAATTCGTCCGCCACCTCTTCCTTCAGCAGGATGCCGTTGGTCACGATGTAGACCTTGTGCCGCTGGGCCGCATGGCGCACCAGTTCCATGATGTCCTTGCGCAACAGCGGCTCGCCGCCGGTGAAAACGATAAGCCCCAATCCGCTTATTTGATCCACCACCCGGTTGATCTCCTCCGTGGCCAGCTCTTCCCCTTTTTTTTCATTCAGGCGCGGGTCGTCCAGAATGTTGAGGAACTGGCACATGTTGCACCGGAAGTTGCAGCGGTAGGTCAGTTCCACAAACAGCGACAGGGGCCGGAAGGCCCGTCCGCCGCCGAAATGGTAGGGGAGCTTCGCATAGCTTTCCACTGCGAAGTTGTAGAGCTTGGAGTAGTTCATAGCGGTATCCAGTATAACAAAGGGTACGGCGCGGCGCTTTTGGGTATAATGGGCATGTTTACGGTATCGTAATGACCATAGTGTTTCTTTAACCATAGCGGAGGTTGCCCATGCCTGAACCGAAAGTAGCCAAGATAGGACCGTACGTACAGTACGCCGAGATAGGAACGTACCACTGGTGCGCCTGCGGCCAGTCGAAAAAACAGCCGTTTTGCGACGGCTCGCACGCGGGGACAAGCTTTGTTCCCCTGAAAGTCAACGTGAAAGAAGCCGGGAATCTCCCGTGGTGCGGCTGTAAGCATACCAAGAGCCAGCCGTATTGCGACGGCGCACACACAAAACTGTAACGGGCGCAAAAGATCCCAGTTTGTTATTGGCCCCGGGGCCAAGCGAGTATTGTTCCCGACGGGTAGAACTGCAGGTTAGATTCTGTAGTGCCAACTAAACAAAGGAGGTAAGTCATGCCGGAACCGAAGATAGCCCAAAAAGGTCCCTACGTGCAGGAAACCGAAGCAGGCACTTACATATGGTGCGGATGCGGACTGTCAAAGACCCAGCCGTTTTGTGATGCCTCGCACAAGGGGACCGAGTATCACGGCCAGCCGGGCGTGGCGATGCGCGTGGACGTGGAGGAAGACGGCACGTTGTCGTGGTGTGGCTGCAAGCACACCAAAACCCCTCCATTCTGCGACGGTACGCATACAAAGCTGTAACGTGTAATTCCTGCCAAACGCGCGGCGGCGACGGGGCCAAGTAAGTATTCCCCCAAAGGGAGCGCCCGCAGGATAAATGCTTTGGCGCTGAAAAAAAATGAAACCAAGATCATTTACCATCGGTGGAAAAAAGCTTTCTCCCCGTCACCCGCTCATCATGGGGGCGCTCAATGCCACCCCGGACAGTTTTTCCGACGGGGGTAAATACTCCCGCAAATCTGCCGCGGTAAGGCGGGCATTGCAGATGATCGCCGAAGGGGCGGATATCATCGATATCGGCGGCGAATCGTCCCGCCCCGGCGCGCGCCCCGTCCCTGAAAAAGAAGAGTTGCGCCGCGTTATTCCGGTGATCGAGGCGTTGCGGAAAAAAAGCTCCATTCCGGTCTCCATAGATACCACCAAAGCGGCGGTTGCGGAGGCGGCGCTGGCGGCTGGCGCTGACCTTATCAACGACATTTGCGGTTTCAGGGATCCCGCGATGGCGGAGGTTGCGGCGCGGCGCAAGGCGCCGGTGGTGGTGATGCATATGCGCGGCGATCCGCGCACGATGCAAAAGGGTCCGCGTTATAAGGATGTGGTGCCAGAGGTCTGCGCCTGGCTTGCCGCGCGGTGCGCCGCGCTGGAACAGCGGGGGGTTACGAAGATCATCGTCGATCCCGGCATCGGCTTTGGCAAAACCGCCGCCCACAATGTGGCGTTGCTGGCCGGTTTTTCGCGCATCGCATCGCTCGGTTATCCGGCGTTGCTCGGCGCGTCGCGCAAATCATTTATCGGTCTCATTACCGGCGCGGCGGTGGATGACCGGCTTCCCGGCACTCTGGCGGCAAACCTTTGGGGAGTGTTGAAAGGAGCGTCCATAGTGAGGGTGCACGATGTGGCGGCCCACCGGCAGGCCCTTAATGTTCTTTTGGAGATCAAGGGGGGCAGGTAAGTTGTTGCCGCATACTTTAAATCAGGATAATCAAACCGATTTCAATGCTTTTTTCTCAATTTTTATGTATAATTTGTGACAGATAGGTTGGGGATGATGTTCTCATGTTCCGTCTTCTTTCAAGGGAGTTAGGTTAGGGTATGAAAAATCTCAGTCTTTCCATGAAGATGTCGGTTGTTTTCGTTGTGTTGATCGCTGTTTCCCTTGTCATAGCCGCGTTGGGCGTTAATCGACTGTATTTCATCAACAAAAATGTAGACACAGTCGCCGGTCTTTCGCAAAAGTTGGCGATGACAACGGAAATCTATGAAAATGCAATGCAATGCGTCCGCGCGGAAAAAAACATCATCATGGGGCGCTATGCGGAGAAAAAGGGGGATTGGGAAGCCTCGTTCAATAAAGACGCTGAAGAGATGAAAGCCGCTGAGAAGAAGCTCGATGCGGTGTTGAGCGAAGAAGCCAAAAAAATGCTCCGCGACTATGACGTTAAGTGGGCCGCGTACGAAGCGAACGCCCGGCAGATCATCGAGCTTTCAAAAACCTATGGAACGGTGGAGATCGCCGATGGCAGCGCCAGTTTGGAAAAGCGTAAAGACCTGATCCGCGCGATAGGTCTTTCCCAGGACACCGGCAAAAAACTGGTCAGCGATATGGAAGGGGATCTCGCCGGGCTGATCGAACGTTACAAAGGGCAAATCAAAGATGCGGAAGATGAATCCGAAAAAGCCCTCGCATCCACCCTCTGGCTGGTTATGATCGTTTCGGTCATCGGTATTCTTTCGGGCATGGCGTTGGCGTTCATCATCCTCCGGGCGGTATCCAAGAGCATCGGTGTTGTGATGGAAGGGCTGACGGAAGGGGCCGATCAGGTTACCTCCGCCAGCGGACAACTGAGCGAGACGAGCCAGCAGATGGCCGAAGGGGCAAGCGAACAGGCGGCGAGCATAGAAGAAACCTCGTCGTCCCTGGAAGAGATATCGTCCATGACGAAGCATAACGCGGATAACAGCAACGCGGTGAACAACCTGATGAGCGAGACGAAGCGCGGCGTCGACAAAGGCTCCGGCCAGATGAAAGAGCTGGTGACGGCTATGGGGGACATCAAAAAGGCGTCCGATGACATCGCGAAGATCATCAAGGTGATCGAGGAGATCGCGTTCCAGACCAATCTGCTGGCCTTGAATGCGGCGGTGGAAGCGGCACGGGCCGGTGAACACGGCAAGGGTTTTGCGGTGGTCGCCGAAGAAGTGCGGAATCTGGCGCAGCGCGCGGGAACCGCAAGCAAGGACATTGCGCAGTTGATCCAGAACGCGGTGGCGAAGGCCGACAGCGGCAACGAGATAACGGTTCAGGTGGCGAAGTCGCTGGATGAGATCGCGACAGGCATCAAAAAGGCCGGGGATCTTGCGGCGGAAGTCGCGGCGGCGTCGGTTGAGCAGGCGCAGGGGGTTGAGCAGATCAACAAGGCCGTGACGCAGATGGACAGCGTGACGCAGGCCAACGCGGCGAACGCGGAAGAGGCCGCCAGCGCCAGCGAAGAGCTTTCGGCACAGGCGGAGCTATTGAACGGGAATGTACAGCAGCTCGCGGCGGTGATATTCGGCGGCGTGCACGGCACGCACGCCCCGGCGGCGGCTCCCGCCCGGAAGGACGTCCCGAAACCGGCGGTAAAGCCTGCGGCAAAGGCGGTTGCGAAACCAAAAGGGCTTCCCGCTCCGCGCAAAGCGGCGCCCGCGCCCGCGCCGGCATCGAAAGGACCGAAGTCGGTGAAGGCCGAAGAGGTCATCCCGTTCGACGACGACGATTTTAAGGAATTCTAGGAGATAGCCGTGAGGTGCGGGCTCCCGGCCTGCACCCTCAGGTCGGCATTCGATACGGAGGGTATCGGCCCGCGAGTTCGGCGGCAGCCCTTTCCGTAATCAATAACCAGCCGACGTGTGCTTCCCTCGAGGGCAGAAGAGGCGTTTATCAGTTTATTTGTTCGGGGCGAACGGGGGCAGTTTTTGTTTCCCTGTCCGCAACGATATCCAGCGGCTTGCGGCTGACCGCTTCCACGGCTTTTTTCGTTTCCATGATCTCCGATTTTATCTTGCGGATCTCATCTTCTTCGGTGGATTTTTCCAGATGGAGTTTCGCCTCCTGCATGGGAGCGGCGATCTCATCTTTCAAGCCATCCAGGGCTTTTTGGAACTCCCGGTAGGTGCGGCCGACGGTGCGGGCCACTTCGGGCAATTTTGCGGGGCCGATGAAGATAAGGCCGAGTATCACGATCAGGGCCATTTCCGGCGCGCCTATTCCGAACATCAGGAATTTCCTCCCGGCCTGAAAATGGCTCTCCCGACTTCGCGGGAGATCGGCCCTTGCCCGGCAAAACCCTTAAACGGTTTTGTGGGTTTTGGTTTCCGCCGCGTCTTTCTTGTCGTCTTTTTCATCCTCGCCTTTCATGGCTTTGGTGAAATTACGGATGGCTTGCCCCATTCCCGCTCCGAGTTCGGGCAGTTTGTTGGCGCCAAAAAGTATAAAGACGATAAGGAAGATGAGTAATAACTCGCTGAAACCTAATCCAAACATATGTATAATTGTAGTCTCGCGGCCCCCATAAAGCAAGTCAAACGTGGCCGCGGTTCCAAAGGAGGGGTGTACGTTGTTTTCTCAAGGTTTTCCGTTCGTATCGGGGGGTGGATGGGCACCGAGATAATCATCAATGTCGAGCCCTATGAAACCCGCGTGGCGCTGCTGGAGAACCGCAGTATCAGCGAGATCTACATCGAGCGGTCCAAGGAAAGAGGCATTGCCGGCAACATCTACCGCGGGCGCGTGACAAAGGTGTTGCCGGGGATGCAGGTGGCGTTTGTCGACGTGGGGCTTGAAAAATCCGGCTTTCTCCATAAAAGTGATATCAATCTTGCCGAATACGGCATTGTTCCCGATTTTGGGAAATCGCCGGATGGGCATGAAGGAAACGATTCCCTTCTGGAGGAACTTCCCGCCCACATAGCCGCGCCGAAGGAAATCCCCCCCATAGAGGATATCCTTCAGGAAGGGCAGGAGATCATGGTGCAGGTGGTGAAAGACCCCATCGGCACCAAAGGAACGCGGATAAGTTCATTCATCACATTACCGGGGCGTTATCTGGTGTTCATGCCGCTGGCGGCCCAGATCGGCGTTTCGCGCCGCATCGAGGCCCAGGGAGAGCGTGAACGCCTGAAAAGCCTGGTGGAAGAGTTGCGGAGCCCCGGCCATGGGTTTATCGTCCGCACCGCCGCCGAAGGGGTCACGCGGGAAGAGCTTAAGCGCGATATCGATTTTCTAGCCCGGTTATGGGAAACAATACTGGCGAAAAACGAGATGGCGCATGCCCCATCGCTCATCCACCGCGACCTCGACATTGTGCTACGGTCGTTGCGCGATCTTTACGGGCGGGATGTGGACCGGGTGGTTGTCGATTCGCCCGATGATTTCCAGCGCAGCGTGGAATTCATGAACGCCGTGATCGGCGATCCAAATGCGGCGATAGAGCTGTATCGCGGCGGAGAGCCGATATTCGAAGGGTACGGGCTGGAGCTTGAGATCGAGCGCGCGCTCGGGCGCAAAGTATGGCTCAAATCCGGCGGGTATATCGTTATCGACCAGACCGAAGCGCTTACCACCATCGACGTGAATACCGGCAAGTTCGTTGGCAAACGGAATCAGGAAGAAACCATCCTGAAAACCAACCTGGAAGCGGTGAAAGAGATCGTGTACCAGCTCAAGCTGCGCAACCTGGGCGGCATCATCATCATCGATTTTATCGATATGGAAAAGGAGCCGAGCAAGGAAAAGGTCTACAAAACGCTTGAGCAGGCGCTGAAGACCGACCGGAGCCGCACCAACATCATGCGGGTGTCCGAACTGGGGCTGGTGGAAATGACCCGCAAGCGCACCCGCGAGAGCCTGGCGAAGATACTCTGCCAGCCCTGCCCCCACTGCGAAGGGAAGGGGATGATGAAGAGCGCCAAAACGGTCTGCTACGAGATCTTCCGCGAGATCGAGCGGGCCTCCCGTAAAAAGCCGAAGGCGAAAAAGATATTGCTGGAGGTGCCGCCGCGTATCGCCGCGGCTTTGTACGAAGAGGAAAATGATTATCTCGAACGCCTGGAAAGCGAGCGGCAATTCAAATTCAAGATACGGATCATGAAGGAAATGCCGGATGAGGAGTTCGAAGTCACGGTGATGGATAATTGATGAGCCGCCTTCTCTGCCCCCGCGCCGCGCATTTGTATGCTGATACCGGTACGGGTGCGGCCGGGGAGTAGGGCGCTTTACCATGCATTACGTCGTCATAACGGATTCCAGCGGCCTCGCGGCGGCATTGGCGGGGTTGGCGGGCGAAAAGGATGACATCACGGTCATTGTTCCCGGCTCCCAGCCCTTTGCCGGTTTCAAAAAGGCGCTTCCCCAGGGGCGGTGCGCCATGCGCCGCATGCAAGCGCTGAAAAAGGTGCGTTCGGCGGGAACCGAACGCGTGGTGGTGTGCCTTACGCGCGGCGTGGCGAACATGTTAAATAAAGTCAGGGCCGTGCTTCCGTCCGCGCCGGCGCTTGTGGTGGAAACCGGCGTTATCCCCAAAGCGGAACGGCAGCGTCTCGCCGCCATTCCCGATACGGCGGTGATCGCCGCCGCCGCTCTCTTCCGTCCCGCCGTCATGAACCAGTGGAAACTGCTGGAACTGCACAAACGGATCGCGGTAATGCGCCAGTGCGTCGATCCGGACCGGCCGCTCTGGATCCTCACGCAAAACGACCCCGATCCCGACGCCATCGGGAGCGCCTTGGCGCTCACCCGCCTGTTGGGGCGCAGCCGCCGCACTACCCCCGTCGTCACCCTGAAGGGGGTTTCGCGCAATGAGAATATCAGCATGATCTCGTTGCTTGGCATCAAGGTCAAAACAGTCACCGCCGCCGCGCTCCGGCGCGCCGAACAGATCGCTCTGGTGGACGTGCAACCCTCGTTCTTCAGGCAGGATATCGGCAATGTCCGCATCGTTATCGACCATCACCCGCAAACAGAGCCGTGTGACGCCCCATACGTCGATATTCAGGCCGGTTACGGCGCCACCAGCAGCATGATGGTTGAATATCTTGATGCGGCCGGCTTCAAGCTCAACACCCGGCTGGCAACCGCGCTTTATTACGCCGTGAAGACCGATACGCTGCTGTTTGGCCGCGGCGTTTCGGCCGAGGATTTCCGCGCGTTCAGCGGGTTGTGGCCGCTGGCGGACCACGAGCTGATCTCGCGCATGGAACGCCCGCGCCTCAGATCGCACGAAGTGAACGTATTTATCCGCGCGTTGAAGCACCATCATGTCGAACGCGGCGCGCTGTTTGTTTCCTTGGGCCGGTTGCATAAGGAGGATCTCGTTCCGCGCCTGGCCGATTTTGTGCTTCAGATCGGTAATGCGGAGTTTGCGTTGGTCTGGGGAAATTTCGGTAAGCTTACCACTTTTGCCGCCCGCGCGGTCGACCCCCGGATCGACGCGGGCGAAACCATGCGCCGGGCATTCGGCCATTTGGGAAGCGCCGGCGGCCACGGCGAAATGGCCCGCGCCACCATGCCGGGCAAAGCTCTTGCCGCCGATCTGGGGGTGCGGGGGGAGGGCCGGATAACCGCCGAGATCAAGAAACGGGTTTTGCGGATCATTGCCGCCCAAAAACGGAGCGCCACGAAAAAATGACAACGCCAGCGGCGGAAGAGAACCGGGAAGGCGGCGCGGGGCGCGAGCTTCCCGTCACGCGGATAGCCACTTTATTCGTCCGCCTCAACACCTTCGCGGCGCTGTTGACCGCCGGCGCGGCCCTTATCGGCTCTACCGTCCCGGTTTTTCCCGCCATGCTTTACTACCATATTCCGGCAGGGCTTATTGCGGCCGTGTTCGGCCTTTTCAGCCTGGTGGCGGCGATGTTTTACCTTGTCGTCACCGGCGCCGGCATCAAGGAGGCGGTGGTGGGCAAGGGGATCGCAAGGGAATATTTCCTGCGCACCAAGCCGCTTAAAAAAACGCTCTTTCCTTTTTGCATGACGACCATCGCATTGCTTATAGCCATGACGGTCTTGGGCGGGGCGGTGCATGTGGGCAAGGTGGATTGGAAGGTGCACCTGTTCTTCGCGCTGATGACCCTCGCCTCTTACTACTATACCGTCAGGAAGATCAAAGACGTTTTTCAAAAAGACCGCGAACTGATCGCCGACGTGCTGGATGCCATCGATGCGGCCTCCGCCTCTCAATAATCGGGGGGCGCCATTCCCCGCTTGGCGACGTTGAATCCCAAAAACTGGTCCACCAGCATCGTTCCCTTTTCCTCGAAGGGATACCAGACCAGTTCAGCCGATGTATCCCTCACCGCCATTGAATTGTAGAAGCTGACCGTTTTTCTGTCTGTCCGGCCGATGACCGAGAATGCAACCACAGGCAACATTTGACGCGCCTCTTCAAGCGGCAGCGAGGCCCCCTGAAACCGGGCATAAGGAAGCTCCTCCATGTCGTCATAGGGCAACTCCTTTTGAGCGCCGCAAATGCGGGTAGCCAGTTTAAGGGCGGCGGTGGCGTTGGATGCCGTGAGTGCGGGCAGGTAAAAAACAATCGGATTTCCGGGCGGGATGCCGCGCAGGTACAGGTCGCCCCCTTTGACCAGTTTCGCCAATTCCCCCGCCGTGCGGTACTTCTCGCCTGACACGGTGTTCTCCAAGTCCAGCGTAAAACGCCAGAAGGGGATATAGACGGTTTCCTGGATCGCCGCGCTTTTCAATGTTTTCTTTGGCAGGCGGCGGTAATCGCTCCCATCCAGCAGCCAGAGGCTGAAGCAGGAGAGGCAGTAAAAAACGATGTTGAATCCGCCAGGTTCAAGATCGTGGCCGCAGTTGGGGCAACGGTGGGTGATAAGGCTGAATCTTGATGTTGAACGTTCCCACGACGCGGTTTCGCCGATGATCTCTTTTCCCGGAACGGCGGCGATGAAATTGCCGTTGATGCCGTCCAGCAGAACGGTTGTATGTCCATCCTGCGCTTCGCAGACCGCGGCCAGCACCGGATAGTAAATGATGAAGTATTTTTCGCCGATGAAGTTGAGGCGGGAATACGAGTACCGTTTCCGTTCCATGTTCATATTGTTCATGGCCACGGTCATGGCCGTTTTTTCCGCGGCTGTTTTGTCCACCGTGATGGGGGCGACGAGCGCTTCTGTGTACCGTTCGCTGTCGTACGGTTCCAGCGTCAGCACTTCGGCCTGAATGCCGAGGGAAAGCAACGGAGCCGCCAGCCCCGGGTTGGCGGCAAAGGTGTGGCTCCATGATTTGGCCAGGACAGCCGCGGCGGGTTCCGCATCCCGTATGGCCGCGGTAAATTCATGGGGCGGCGGCGGGTTGTTCTCATCCATCAATGGCGCTGGGGCCGCCAGCACCTCCTCCGCATAGGCGAAGAAGAGCATCCCCTTGCAGTACCAGAACGGTTTGTAAAAGGTGATGATCTTGCGCACCGATTTCAGGCCGCCCGCCTTTCCCTCCGCCATCGCCCGTTTCACCGCCAGCGGGGCGTCGGCGGGCGAAATGCGGGCAGGAATGATGTACTTGAGAAATGTCCCGTCATCTTTTATGCGCAGGACGCTGGCGCAGAACGGACACTTAAAGGTGAACACCCCTTCGGGATGGCGGGCTGGCGCGCCGCATTCGGGGCATCGCGCCGAAATGTAGAAGGCCACGCGGCGTCAGCCCGTCTTTTCCCCGCAGTTGGTGCAGAAATGCGTTCCCGGGGGAAGCTCCGTTTTGCATTGGGGGCAGACGGTCTTTGAATGAAGGTCAAATCCGCATTCCATGCAGAATTTGGCGTGAACCGGGATCACCTTGCCGCAGCGGGGGCAACTGTTCATCGGATTCATCTGGTGGCCGCACTTATAGCAAAAACGGCTGTTTTCGGGGGTGTAGGAAAGACATTCGGGGCACTGCACCGTCTTTACCCCCGCGGTTTTCAGGTCCTGCTGGTCCGGCATGAATGCCTTGCTCATGAAGCCCGGCATCAGCATGCCGACCCCCATTCCAACGCCGATGGCGGCGCCCACGCCTGCCCCATCCTTGACGGCGCCGCCCGTTTCGAGTGTTTTCGCCAACTGGAATTTCAGGAACTGATCCATATCTTTCACCGCGGCCATGCCGCCGCGTTCGTCAATCATTTTCTGCACGTCGTCCGGCGGCGTAATGGAATTGATGTAGAATCCGTTCAACTCGATGCCGAATTTGCCGAATTCGCTTTGCAGGCGGCTGCTCAGACGCGAGCCGAAGGCCTCGTATTTGGAGGGGAGGTCCAGAAAGCTGTCGATGGATTCCCCTAAAATATCGTTCACGCGGCTGACGATGATCTCGCGCAGGTAGTCTTCGATCTGCGGGGTGGTGTATTTGGCCTCGCGGCCGACGAGCTGGTTGATGAAAAGGATCGGTTCGTTGATCTTGCAGCTGTAAGCGCCGAATGCGCGCAGGCGGATAAGCCCCAGTTCCTTGTCGCGGAAGGCGA
>JAKAGL010000172.1 GCA_021815535.1 bacterium | reverse complement strand
AACGGTTGGCGGGGACGGAGGTTGAGATGGTGGCGCAGCTTTTCTGCAATGCCGCCACGGTGCTTGCGTTCCATATCGACCAGGGGGTGGGAATGCTTCGGGCCGATGCCAATGCCGATTCGGCTGTGACTGTGAGCGTTTACAATATGTGGTCCCCTCTGCGCGCCCGGAAGGTGAATGCTGGCGGCTACCTTGCCCCGTTTGTGCCGTTTGAAACGTTTGGAGATCCTAAAACTCTTAATTGCGACCGCGATTCGCAGGGGGATGTTTGTTTCGCCGATATGGGGCTTAACCTCGTGCGCCCTTACTGCATTGAGAATATACACAACGGGCTGCTGCCGCAGAAGTGGATGGGCAAAAAGATACTCCCCATAAAGCAGTGGGGCGGCTGCGACATAGATTATGAGTGGCAGGTGCCGCAGACGGAATTCTGGCTGCGCAAACATGGATTTTCAGAATCCAAAACGCCTTACGACGGCAAATGACCAAGGATTTAGAGTAATGATAAAGATCAGCTCCAACGCCAATTTTCACCAGGTTACCGCCGGAAGCGTATTCGATATCCGTGGCGAAGAAGCGTTTAAGGAATACCGGTGGCGCTGGAACTATAATCCGCAAAATTTTGCCGTCGATTCATTCCCCATCCATTTGGATATTGAAAGCACCAGTGCCTGCAACCTGAAATGTCCTTTTTGCGCCACCACTTCCCAGCATTGGGGGCCGTCGCAATCGGGTTTGATGGATATGGGGCTTTACCGCAAGATCATCGATGAGGGCGCTGAAAATGGCCTGTGCGCCATCAAGTTGAGCCTTCGAGGTGAGCCGCTGATCCACAAGCAAGTGCACGAGATGGTGCGCTATGCCAAGGAAAAAGGGGTATTAGACGTTTATTTCAACACGAATGGGATGCTGTTGACGGAAGAGGTGAGCCGGCGTCTGATAGAAGCCGGACTTGATCGGATATCCATCTCGTTCGAGGGGATTGAAAAGGCACGATACGAATCATACCGTCCTGGCGCGGTGTTTGAGGCGGTGATCGCCAACGTGCGGCGGCTTTTGGCATTACGCAAGGAGATAGGCGCAAGCCACCCCCAAGTGCGTGTGCAAACGGTGCTGCTGCCGGAATTGAAGGCCGGGTTTGACCGATACGTCGATTTTTGGAAAAACGAGGTGGGGGCCGACGAGGTCTCGTACCTGGACGCCCGCGAAGAGGGGCCACAGTACGATCATCGGGGGAAGGTTGCCGGCTGGGCCTGCCCGTTTCTTTGGCAACGGATGACCATTCTATGGGATGGCACTATTCTGCCCTGCCTTATGCACGGGCTGGACGATTTTTCGCTCATGACGCTGGGTAATGCGAAGACCGATTCCATCAAAGAACTTTGGCGCGGGGTTCGCGAGTCCGATATTCGCGGCCTGCACCGGCAAGGGGCCGCACACAAGCTTGAGGCGTGCGACAGGTGTTCATACCGGGCGATGGAAGTAACGAAACTAAAGCGGATATAATACCGCCGTTTTGATGAATTGCCATAATAGAGGTGGGTTGTAAGTGGTATCAAAAGTGTTTTCGCTGTTCGCGGCAATATGCGGCGCCGTCATTATTGAGATGTGGGGTGCGGGAGCAGGCGTCGCGAAGTTTCTGCTGATGGTAAGCGGGCGCGTGCGGTTTATCCGCCGGGTACGGAACCCGCGCACGGGAAAGGAATATTTATTTCATACTCCCAACCGCATGACTTTTTGGCGGGCAGAGACCTTTTACTCCAAAGAACCTGAAACCCTTGAATGGCTTGATTCAATATCGCCAGGAAGTGTTTTGTACGACATCGGCGCCAACGTCGGTTTATATACGGTGTATGCGGGCGCGAATGCGAATATCGGCAAGGTGATCGCCTTTGAGCCGGAGGCGGGCAATTATGCCATTTTGAACCGCAACATATTGCTGAACAACATCGCCGACAGGGTTAGCTGTTTTAACATAGCCGTTTCCGATAAAAAGAAGATGGATTACCTGTACCTCGGCGAAAGTGAAGTCGGCAACGCGCTCCATTCTTTCGGCCAAATTTCCTCTACCGGTCGAAACTCATTTAAGCAGGGAGCCCTCGCGTATTCGCTTGATCAGTTTATCGCCGAATTCAACCCGCCCTTCCCGACGCACATCAAGGTGGACGTTGATGGGCTTGAGAAAAACATTGTCATGGGCGCCCGCGTCACCTTGGCCGACACGCGGCTGATTTCCCTCCAAATAGAGATAGACGAGGGGCTGGAGGAAGGGGCCGAGATCGTGAAGCTGGTGGAATCCGCCGGCCTGAGAATGAAGCATAAAAAACACTCCCCCATGTTCGATGGCGGACTTTACGCAAAAGTGTACAATTACGTTTTTGAGCGGCCCGGAAAATGACGGCAGATCATTACGCCCTTGTTACCGGCTGCAATTCGATGCTCGGGTTGGCTATTGCACAGCGGTTGGTCGAGGACGGATTTAACATTGCGGCGCATTACCACAAGAATCATGAGCGGGTGGACGAGCTTTCCGCGCGCTTCTCCGGGCGCGTTTTACCTGTACAGGCTGAATTGGATGAGCGGGGCGTGGCCTCTATATTGGAATGTACGAAAACGTTGAATCTGAGGGTTTTAGTGAATAACGCCGCCACGATAGTTGCGGAAACCCCGGCTGACAAATTGAATTGGGAAATTCTTAGCAAAACTTTTGCCGTGAACGCCATTGCACCCGCCATGCTGGCCCTGCCCTGTTTTGAACGGATGAAAACGGGAGGCGGGAAGATCATCAACATCAGCTCTATCGCCGCACGTTACGGAGGCGGTGAGACCACCCTGCATTATGGGATGTCGAAGGCTGCCCTTGACGCATTGACCTCCAACCTCGCTCGGCGGGGGGCACAGTATGGGATATTGGTCAATTCGATACGTCCAGGCGTTATGGATACCGATTTTCACACACGCAACACACCGGGAAAAAATATGGAAAAACGGATGGCTATGGTGCCTTTGAAAAGATTGGGCAGGCCGGATGAGGTTGCCGCGATGGTGGGGCATCTTGTTTCAAAAAACGGCGATTTCATCACCGGCGAAATTATCACCATCGCCGGTGGTGATTGAAGAGCGGTGGCAACATGGCAAAGCTGAAAGTACTGTTCGTTTATCCGAACCTTTTCATGATGAATCTTGTTCCTCCCGCCATCGGACTTCTTTCGGCGTTGTTGCGCGGGGAAGGATACGAGGTCGATGTGTTCGATACCACCTACTATCAAAGTGAAGGTGCCTTTGATTCGGACAAAAAAAAGGAAGAAAACCTTCAGGTGCGCCCGTTCAACCTAGAGGAAAAGGGGATCCACGGGAAGAACACTGACATGTACGCTGATTTCCGGGAAAGGGTGCGATCATTCCAGCCGGACCTGCTCGCTATGTCGGCGGTGGAAGATGTATGGGGACTCGGATCGCGCCTGTTGGCGCAGGTGCGGCAATACAATGTGCCGGTCATAGTTGGCGGTGTGTTTGCCACCTTTGCTCCGAATGTGGTCATACAGGATCCTTCGGTAGATATTGTATGCGTGGGCGAGGGGGAAGTGCCACTGCTGGAACTTTGCAGGAAACTGACGACTGGCGAAGACTACTCCCGTATTGCCAACCTCTGGGTGAAACGGCCGGATGGCACCGTGGTAAAGAGTGCGATGCAAACCCGTGTCGATATTAGTACGCTTCCCATGCCTGATTATTCATTGTTCGAGGACAAGCGTTTCTACCGTCCTATGGCCGGAAGGGTGTACCGAATGCTTCCCATTGAAACGCACCGGGGTTGTCCGTATTCTTGCCAGTTTTGCAACTCACCGTCACAACAGACCTTATACCGCTTCAATAAAGCGGGCAGCTATTTCCGAAAAAAGAACATCGCCAAGGTTCATGCCGAGATGACGGGGCTGATTAAGGCGTGGAATCTCGAATATGTGTATTTCACCGCTGATACGTTTCTGGCTTGGAGTGAAAGGGAGTTTGACGAGTTCATTGAAATGTACGCCGATTTTAAATTGCCATTCTGGATACAGACCCGTGTTGAGACCATCGAAGACGAAAAAATGAAAAAGCTGAAAGAGGTGGGTATTCATCGCATGTCCATCGGGCTGGAGCATGGCAACGAGAAGTATCGTAAAGAAGTGCTAAAACGGAACGTAACTAACGAGGAAATCATCCGCGCGTTCAAGATCGCCGAACACCATGACATTCCCGTGACGGTGAACAACATCACCGGTTTCCCGGATGAAACACGCGCGTTGGCGCAAAGCACTATCGAGATAAATGCCCAGATAAAAACCGACACCACCAATTGTTACGCATTTACCCCTTTCCACGGCACGCCGCTGCGTGAATTGTCCATCCGGCGCGGATACATGAAAGAGGACGCCATTACCCAATGCCTTACCGGTGAGCCGGTGCTGGAAATGCCCAACTTCCCGAAAGAGCAGATCAAGGGGCTGATGCGCACCATGCCGATGTATGCGAAATTCCCCCGTGATGTGTGGCCCCGAATCGCGCGGGCGGAGCGTTTCGATGCGGAAGGCAATGCCGTGTTTGAGGGATTGCGCAAAGAGTATGTGGCGCGGTTCTTTACCGGGGAATCGGTAAGCTGACAAATGAATGGGAAATCATGGCCAGAACCGTTTTAATAACCACGTCATCTTTTGGCACCTACGACCAGGAGCCGGTGGAGATGATAAAGTCCGCCGGGCTTGTGCCGGTATTGAACCCCCATGGCAGGAAATTGGCACCTGAAGAGACGAAAAGCATTTTTCAGGCGAACTCGCCGGTAGGCATCGTTGCCGGCACCGAAAAACTTTCCCGTGAATTGCTGGAATCGGCGGCGGACCTTAAAGTGATCTCCCGTGTTGGCACCGGTTGGGACAATGTCGACCACACAACGGCGAAGAAATGCGGCATCCTCGTTTACCGAACGCCAGATTCCCATGTAGATGCCGTCACGGAACTGGCCATCGGACTGATGTTGTCTGTTCTACGTAATATTGCTCGCGCCGACCGGAATGTGCGCGAGGGGAAATGGAAGCCGATCATGGGCCAATTGTTACATCACAAAGTGGTGGGACTTGTCGGATATGGTCTCGTAGGCAAACGAATGGCCTCCGTGCTTTCTAATGGGTTTGGTGCCACTGTTATCGCATATGATCCTTATATTGCTGATAAAGAATGGGGTGATGCTGGAGGCGTCAAGCTCCGGTCTTTAGAGGATTTGTTAAAGATATCGGATATCGTATCGTTGCACGTGCCCGGCGGGGACGGATATCTTATCGGAGCAAGGGAATTTGGCCTTATGAAGCGGGGCGCAGTTATAATAAATACCGCACGCGGTGGCCTTATTGATGAAGCCGCCTTGAAGGAGGCCATCGATAAGGGGATGCTCGAGGGCGCTGGCCTTGATGTTTTCGAAACTGAACCATATCAAGGCCCATTGCGTTTATCCGATAAAGTGGTTATGACTATGCACATGGGGTCATACGCCAAGGAGTCCCGCATCCGCATGGAAGTAGAGGCCGTGGAGAACCTTTTAACGGGTCTGAGAGAAAAAGGGGTTATTAAGTGAACAAAAAGGGAACGGCAATAGTATTTGGGGGATCCGGATTTTTAGGCAGCCATGTCGCTGATGCTT
>JAKAGL010000171.1 GCA_021815535.1 bacterium | reverse complement strand
CTCCTTGATCCCCCCCCCAGATCCCCTTCGCCCTGGACGGTGGTGACGTGGGGATGCGCGAAGTAGAGACCGCAGTCAACGCACTGCAGAAGGTTTTGTTTTCCGCTTGAATGCCGTACATAGAAAACCACGTTATTACTATGGCAAACAGGGCAGTTTGATTCATGCCCCTGAGTAAATGTCGGCTCTTTCACCGTTTCTGGCGGATCCACGCCTTCATCATGGATTTGAAGAAGTTAATGCCAAATTGAATATCAGAGCCTTTCTTTGTCGTGCCGGAAAGCCGAGCGGTAATAGTGATGGGAACCTCGCCGATGCGCAATTTTTTTGAAGAAGCTTCAATAAACAGTTCCGCTGTTTGATATTGATACTCTTCCAAATTCAGCCGTATAACTGCTTCGGTAGTGAAGGCACGGAATCCGGAAGAACAATCAGTGGTGGGAGTTTGCACCAGAACGCGAAGCAATAAATTGAAAAAGCGCAGTCCCACGCTCCGCAAGGTGCTAATATGCGCCCCAAATCCCATGATGCGGGATCCGATGATCAGGTCTTTGGAGTTATCTATAATCGGAAGCACCAACTTTTCTATCTCCTCCGGCTGATGCTGGCCATCTGCATCCATCGTCACAAGATATTTGGCATTCCCCATCTCAGCCAGCAAAAAACCAAGCTGCAACGCACTTCCATATCCTCGGTTAATAATATTCAATGCCACAAAAACATCATGCGCGCGGGCCACCTCAGCGGAGGGATCCCCGTAGCCATCGACAACGACCAATACGCCCACATCAACCCCGTGCACCTTTTTTGGGATACGGGAAAGCACACGGCCAATGGCCTCCTCCTCGCGGAAAGCGGGGATAATAACCAGGATCGGAGGAAAATGAAACTCGCCGTAGGTATCGAAAAATTCCTTAACGCCGATAACATGGACCAATTTGTTGATCTGCATCTCATGGCGGTACCCCTCCTTCCGGTTATCGATGTACAAATAGAAAAGCAGGAAACAGGCCAGAAAAAGTACCGCAATGACCGGAGTGTATTCCCCCTGTTTCCAGTTAAAAAGAAGAAGAATATAGTCCGAAAGGTGGGGATTCAAAGCCATTACGAACAGAGCAAAACCAATGGTCTGGGCAATGATGAAATCTCGGCCGCCGATTACGTGTATGCGAAAGCGGTAAAAAGAAAGAATTATCAAGCCCGCGCCAAAAAACAGAGCCAACATACGTAACCCAGAGGGCATGATCCCCGAGAGTATATTTGCAATAGCATCCATTCTCAGTGTCCTCCGAAAATTTCCCTTAAAACCGGCATCCCCATACGCGCCAAGCCGGCAAGCTCAGAGAAATTCCTGTTGGTTAGTTGATTCCAGATATAACCTGGACGCAGATAGAAAGACATCATGGCGCGTCGATGCCATACCCGAACCTCTTCGGGGGAAAGTTGTGGCGTTCCAATAACAGACGCCTTGAAGCAGGTATCCAACTCATCCACACCATCGGTCTTTTCGATATACCCTTTTTCCAGGCATTCTCTGCGCAATTCGGTTCCGTATAAGGCGGTGGCGATGTTGAAAGAGGCAACATCGCACTTCAATTCTTTGGCAAACACGATTGTTTTCTGAATACTGACCGGAGTCTCGCCCGGAAGGCCGATGATAAACGTCCCCAGCGTCCGGATGCCGATTTTCTTACACAACAAAAAAGAGGCTTTGATCCGCTTAAGATCGCTCCGCTTTTCGTACCGTTGCAATAATTCCTCGCTGCCCGACTCCACCCCCATATGCAAAGAATGGCAGCCCGCCCGCTTCATCAGCAAAAGCAAGTCCTCGTTCAACGTGTCGGCGCGCGTGGTGGCATGCCACCCGAACTTCATGCCGCTGACAATAAGAGCTTCGCACAGCTCCCGCGTACGGCTCACCTTTGAAACAAAATTGAGATCGCGGAATTTTATTTCACGAATACCCAGTGAATACACGTAGCGAAGTTCTTCCATGACTTCATCCACGTCCCGGTAGCGGAACGGAATATCCGTAGCATTGCAAAAAGTGCAGGAATATTGACAGCCGAAACTGGTTAAAAGCACCGTAAACCGCTTATCGTTGTGCGGATTGCGATATCGATCCAGCGGGAACAGTTCGTGCCGCCCCGGAGGAAAGGAAAGCTTGTGATCCCACTGTGGCGTGCGGACAACCGGTTTTCCGCCCTCCCGCACGGACATGCAGGGAATGCCGTCGTCCCCGCCAAAAAAGGAGGCAAGCACATCCTGGGTGAAATCCATCAATACCCCATCAACAAACGGGAAACGGTCGATAAAATCGGCGGAGCTGTACAGGAGAACGGCCCCGCCCACGACCACGCGCGACCGGGGAACGACTTGCTTCAGTTGCTCCACAAAAGCTATATCGCTTTTCCATGAACCGGAGCCGATAAGAACGAACATGCCATCCGGAGCGAAATCCCGCACATTTTCCACCGCTTTTTCCCGGGAGGTGCGCATGACGTTGAAGTCGAATACCGCCACCTCATGTCCACCTTGCTGCAAAAACCCGCTTTGCACCAGAAGATCAATAGGAGGCCAATAATAATTGCTCTTGGCGAAGTTTGAACAATACCCACATCGAAAAACCAACTTTTCGAATGGCGGATTAATTAAAGCGATTTTCATTTCTGGATTTCCTGATAACAAAACGTTCCATCACCAGCACATCTAGGTTCCCCTGTGTAAACGCGCGTAAGGCGTCAACCGGCGAGTGAACGATAGGTTCTTCATGCATGTTAAAACTAGTATTCACCACAACAGGATCTCCGGTAAGTGCTCCGTATGCCTCCAGTATAGCGTACAGTCCTGGATTCTCCTTTTTTTCAAGAATTTGCGGACGCGCGGTGCCATCAACATGCACCGCCGCCGGACATCGCTGTTTCATCAGCGGGGTGCAATCGCAGGTGACGGTCATGAACCGCGCCGCGCGCCCCAGTTGATTCAGTCCATTAAAATATAAATGCGCGGTCTCTTCCGTCACAACTGGGGCAAACGGCATATATTCCGAACGCTTGAGCCGCTTGTTCAACCAGTCATTCACCGCGGGTTCTTTCGCACCGTACAGAATCGAACGATGGCCCAATGCACGGGGACCATACTCCATTCTTCCCGCAAAATAGGCCACCACTTTGTCCGCGGAAAGTTCTGCCGCGACGACATTTGCCAGATCATTTTCATAGTAATCGTAAATAAAGCCTTCGCCCTCGAGGATGGCACATATCTCATCTTCCGTGAAATGGGGACCCAAATAAGCATTTTCCATTCGGCTTGAATTCTGAACCCAATCCGCAGCCTCCGCAGTGCACTCCTGATGCCATAGGGCGTACGCGGCCCCCAACGCAATACCACCATCTCCCATATTCGGATGTACGAAACCATCCTGCACTTCGGGAAGCGTGAAAAGCGCCTGATTAAGCCGAACGTTGCCAAACGTCCCGCCAGCCAACGCTAATTGGTTCTGTCCCAACTTTTTCACTGCCGCCCGCACGGCGCCAACCATGTTTTCCTCCAGTACCTTCTGCGCGGCATAGGCAATCTGGGCTGGATTATATGGCTTCATAATTTCACGCAAATGCTCTATTGCGGGACTCAAAAAAAGCCGGTTCTTATTTATAAAGTGAAATCGGCCTGAAGAAAAAGAATAGAATTTGCGGAGTGTTTCGTACGCCTCGCGACAAGGCTCATATGCGGCAAGGCCGGTAACCTTGCCACCATGCTTCCAGGGATCCATTCCGAGAAGTATCGTTATGTACATCCAGAAATTGCCCGCTGAATGAATTCGTGGGGTATACGCGATGCGCTCCACCTTGGCTGGAGAAGCGACATAAACTCCGCCGGAACAACCGTCCCCGCCACCATCCGAAGTGTACAATAAACAATTCGAAAACCCGGCGGAAAAATATGCGGAATAGGCATGCGCCAAGTGGTGATCAATAAAATGGATAGGAACGCTGAGATCATAGGAACGCAATTGCGCCTCAATGCCGGACTTGTCGAGCCGGATTCTCTGAAACGCCAGGAAAAGCCGATACGCGAAGTCCGTTTCCATCAAGCCGCCAAGGTAGCGGCTCACCAACCCCATTTTTTTTCGAAACGGATCAATTTCCCCTTCAGCATACCCCACTGTTTCCACTTCGGAAGGCTGGCTAAGCCCCCCAAAAGCTATGCGTTGCACATTCTGTGGTGAGACACCGGTATAAGCGAACATATTCCGCAACGCCAGATGCGGAAAACCGGTATGCATTTTGTTTCGGGAAAACCTTTCTTCGTTGGCGGCATAACGAATAAAACCATTTTCGATAAGGGCAACGCCACTATCTTTCCCAATAAATACTCCCAAAATCAACATATTACGCTTATTATGTTTACCGCGCATGAGAGAGTCAATCTGCTTTTTCTCATTTATGTATATGATCGGGCTAATAATTTTCGCCTTCCATCCAAAAAACCACTCTTAGCTTGCTTTTGAACCGCATGTCTGAAAAAATCCAATATGTGGTAACCGCAAATGCTTATTGAGAAGATTAAGGGCCGAACTGCCACCATCGGCGTAATCGGGCTGGGGTATGTCGGCTTGCCGGCTTTATACGCTTTTCATCAGGCAGGTTTTAACGTCATCGGTTTCGATATTGATACCAAGAAAATCGAAGCCCTTCGAGCGGGAAACAGCTATCTGAGCCACTTTCCAGCGGAAAATGTCAAGCTGATGGTTTCCACAAACCGCTTTACCGTCACTTCGGATTTCAATTTTCTGAACAAAATTGACGTTATCATTGTTTGTGTTCCCACACCGCTGACAAGACACCGTGAGCCGGATTTGCGGTATGTTCTGGGCACCGCAGAGACCATCGCCAAACATATCAGGCGGGGCCAACTGGTGGTACTGGAGAGCACCTCCTACCCGGGAACCACCGATGATGATTTCCGGCCGATCCTTGAGGTTTCGGGACTTAAAACGGGAATCGATTTTAACCTGGCGTACTCCCCAGAGAGGGAAGACCCGAACAATCGCGAGTTCAATAGCCAGAACACCCCACGGGTCGTGGGAGGCTACACCAAAGAATGCCTGACGGCGGCCGAAGCACTTTATCAAAGCATTACGAACAAAACCGTCGCCGTTTCTTCTACCCGTACAGCCGAGGCGGCAAAACTGCTAGAGAATATTTTTCGTTCAATCAACCTTGCGATGGTAAATGAACTCAAAATACTTTTTTCCCGCATGGGGATCGATATTTGGGAAGTGATCGGAGCGGCTAGCACCAAGCCGTTTGGCTTTATGCCCTTCTATCCCGGCCCCGGCCTGGGGGGGCATTGCATACCAGTGGACCCCTACTATCTTACTTGGAAGGCGCGGGAATACGATTTCATCACCCGCTTTATAGAGCTGGCCGGTGAAATCAATACGGCAATGCCCTACTATGTGGTAAACACCACGATAAGCGCGCTTGGCCGCAATGGAAAGGCTATCAATAACGCCCACGTCCTCATCCTTGGTATTGCATACAAAAAGGATGTGAATGATACACGGGAATCGCCTTCCTTAAAACTGATCGAGCTTTTTGGAAACCAAGGTGCGCATATCGATTACAATGACCCCTACATTCCGACTATTCCCCCATTGCGGAAATACCAATACGATATGGCTTCCGTTCCCCTA
>JAKAGL010000170.1 GCA_021815535.1 bacterium | reverse complement strand
TTGCATTGGCCGGCCGAGTATCGTGAAACGAAAAGTACTCATTCTTGGTTCCACCGGTTCCATAGGCAAGAACTGCCTTGATGTAGTGCGTGCCAATCCTGATAAATTGCAGGTGGTGGGGTTGGCTGCGCAAAGCAATGTAAAAGAGCTTGCCGCACAGATTAAGGAATTCAAGCCAAAAAAGGCCGCAATCGTACACGAAGTGGCGTGGAAGGAGTTGAAAGCATCTGTACACCCAGCCACCAAGCTGTTTGCCGGCCCGCATGGAGCCACAGAATTGGTGGAGGCTCTAAAACCGGATCTGGTGGTATCGGCCATTGTCGGTGCCGCTGGGCTTATTCCGGCTCTTGCCGCCATAAAACAGGGAATACGGGTTGCTCTTGCCAACAAGGAGCCGTTGGTAATGGCGGGCTCGATTATGATGTCTGCTGCGCGAAAATATGATGCTCAAATTCTTCCTATTGACAGTGAACACTCAGCTATTTGGCAGTGCCTCAATGGTGAGCCGCGTTACCGCGTTAAAAAATTAATTCTGACTGCCTCCGGCGGACCGTTCCTGCATGCCACCGCAGCCGAAATCAAAAAAGTGACTGTCGCTCAGGCACTCAAGCATCCCCGCTGGAAAATGGGGCGTAAAATCACCATCGACAGTTCCACGATGATGAACAAGGGGCTTGAGGTAATAGAAGCCCGATGGCTCTACGATATGCCAGCCGAGAAGATAGAAGTTGTCATACATCCCCAGAGCATTATCCACTCAATGGTCGAGTTTGTTGATACCTCTGTTATGGCGCAGATTGGTCTTCCCGACATGCGTGTGCCAATTGCGTATGCGCTTTCCTATCCGGATCGCTGGCCCGCGTCCCGGCTTAGTGCCATTTCTTTTACCGATGTGGGGCGGCTCGAATTCTTTAAACCCGACATTAAACGGTTTCCCTGCCTGCGGCTTGCTTATGAATCGATACTCAGGGGAGGTGTTTTTCCCGCTGCAATGAATGCCGCCAATGAAGTGGCAGTAGAAGAGTTTTTGGCAGGCCAAATCCGATATATCGATATCCCCCGCATTATAGAAAAGACTATGGATAAAATGCCTGACACGCGGGCAGTAAGCTTGGAAACAGTGATGGAAGCCGACGGTACCGCCCGGGCACATGCGCGGGTGTTTTGCCGGAAACGGCGGCGTATTTGAGTTTGTGCACCGCCGGGAAGTGTGCTATATATTTCGGTAATCGTTTCTATATTGAGGAGATGGCATGACCAAGATCGATATCGTTAATAAGATTTCGGAACAGGCGGGGCTTCAAAAGCCGGAAGCCGAACTTGCCGTAGAAACGATCATATCGCTTGTCAAGGAAACCCTTGGAAGTGGAGATAGCGTCATTCTGCGGCGGTTTGGTTCTTTTCAAGTACGCCAAAAAAGGGAACGGATCGGGCGCAACCCTAAAACCGGGGAAGAGGCGAACATTACCGCCCGCAAGGTTGTGCGCTTCAAGGCCGGCAAATATTTTAAGGCTGCGGTAAACACCTGACCTCCACTCCGCCCATTTTTCGTTTGCAGGGGAAATAATATTGGAAAAGGCTGTCAGAGAAATCCTGCGCGCTATCGGAGAAGACCCCGATCGTCAGGGATTGCGTGATACTCCCAGGCGTGTTGAAAAATCCTTACAGTCCCTGACCTCCGGTTACAGCGTCGATATTGATGCGCTTATCAATGAAGCGCTTTTCGACGAAACGTACAATGAGATGGTGTTGGTCAAGGACATAGAGTTCTACAGCATGTGTGAACACCACATGCTTCCGTTCTTTGGCAAGGCCCACATTGCGTACATCCCCGATGGAAAGATCATCGGTCTTTCAAAGCTCCCCCGTCTTGTCGAGGCTTTTTCCCGCCGACTACAGGTGCAAGAACGGCTTACCACACAGATCGCGGAAACCATCCGCAATCATGTGAAACCGCAGGGGGTCGGAGTGGTTATGGAAGCCCGGCATCTTTGCATGTGCATGCGGGGAGTGCAAAAAGAGAACAGCTATGCCGTCACGTCCTCGATGCTCGGTATATTCAGGTCAGATAATCGCACTCGTTCCGAATTCCTGAACCTGATTGCCCTCAAGCGGCCATTTTAATTTCCGGCGTCTTTGTCATCCGGATTTAAGGACGCGTGGAAATGTACATGAAACATCAATTTTTGATGTCGCGGCCAAGACGCTTTTTCACGCTTTCTATTTTGGAATCAAGCCGCCCTGATTTTCCCTTGCGGTAATCGATTTTAATGGTAGTTGAGATGCGGCGGCAATCAAGAGACATTCGCTCAAAACATTCTTTTACCACTTCCATCACTTGGTCGAATTCTCCTTCGATAACCGTTCCCATGGGGTTGAGACGGTAGGGAAGACCGCTTTTATCGATAATATCAACCGAGCGAGCAACGTACTCGCTTACGCTTTCACCCTTGTCAAGCGGCGTCATGCTGAATTCGAGCAAGACCATATACCCTCCAAAAATACGGTGGTTATGCCAGCAGAAGAAATAGCATCAATACTATAAAGCTACGAGGCGCTTATGCGTATAGTGGGGAAAAGCCACGTCATTAACACCCGCTTTATATTTCCAATCGATATTCTTTGATTTTTTTGCGTAGTGTGTTGCGGTTAATGCCGAGAATGCGCGAGGCATCCGACTGATTTCCGTCGGTTTCGCTGATTACCATTTTTAGAAGCGATTTCTCGACCGCCGCCATAATCATATCGTGCAAATGCCCGTTCGGCACTGAACGCATTTTCGATAAGTGGTCTTTAAGCGCCCGGTTAAGGACGTCATCAATAGTGTTCGTCATAAATGAAAAAAACATCCGAAGAAAATAAAATTACGAAGCAACCACTCCAACTCCCCAAATCGACACTGAGTATGGATGTAATGGTAGCAAAAATCCGATTATTGTCAACGTGCGATAAGAAAATATTTTTAAACAGCTTTTAAGATGCTTGACGAATTTGCTTTTTCATGTCCGCGGTAAATGATGACCGGTTCATCCACTACCGTAACGCCGGTGGATGAACCGGATACTCATCGGGAAGCCTATGCGTGTACCAGCTGCAATCGTTCTCGGCTAGAGTCTTCAGTATCAACCAAATCGACTGAAAGAATCTTCGATACGCCAGGTTCTTGCATAGTGATGCCGTAAAGACGGTCGGCAAAAGCCATAGTCTTTTGGTTGTGAGTGATCACCAAAAATTGCGTGCGGTCGGTAAACTCGCGCAGAATGCCCTTGAACCGACCGATGTTGGCGTCGTCCAGCGGCGCGTCAACTTCGTCAAGAAGGCAGAAAGGTGAAGGCTTCACCTTGAAAACCGAAAAGAGAACCGCAACGGCGGTCATTGACTTTTCCCCCATGGAGAGCAATGTAAGTTGTTGCCGTTTCTTGCCGGGAGGCCGGGCGATGATCTCTATGCCGCTTTCCAATACGTTGTTTTCATCGGTCAGGATCATGTCGGCTTCGCCGCCGTTGAACAGGCGGACGAACAGCTCCTTGAAATTATCACGGACCACCACAAACGTATCCTCGAAAAGCTGCTTGGTGGTGTGATTGATTTTGTCGATAACCTTTTGCAGTCCTTCGATGGATTTCAAGAGATCATCACGCTGGGCGGTGAGAAAAACGACCCGTTCTTCCACTTGGCGGAAATCCTCTATGGCTTCAAGGTTTACGTCGCCAATCTTGGCGATTTGTTCGCGAAGCTCCAGCAAGCGTGCCTGGCTTTCTTCAATGTTTAATTCAGCAGTATCGAAGGCGGTGATCTCGTCCATGGTAAGGCCGTATTCGATAGCCCGGTCCGCCAGCGTGTGCATCCGGAGAACGGTTTCGCTGTGGCGAAGTTTTGCTTCACCCAACGATTCCCGAGCCTGCTCCAGTGTTACCGCATGATTACGGACTTCCTCATCAAGTTTTTCCAGTTCACTGCGCAGCGATTCGTATTGCTCGCCAAGTTTCTGTAATTGTCCGGAAAGTTCATGCCGTTTGTCGAGGTTTTCGTGGATTTCTTCCTTCAAACCTGATATGGCATCTTCCAGCTCTTTTTTACGGCGGTTGGCCGCTTCTATCTCCGCACGGACGATACCAATACGGCTGTAATTTTCCCTCTGGGAATTCTCTAGCCTTGATTTGTCGGCCTGCGCCATATTTTGCTCACCTTTCAGAGTGGTGAGCGCCACTTCGGTTTCGGTTACATCCTGTTGGATGCTGGATAACCGTTGACGGCACTCGTTCTGGCGTTCGCGCGCGGCCTCGATTTCTTTATCAAGTTCCGCCTTTACGCGGCTGATCTCCGCAATAGAGGCTTCCCCTTTTTCTATTTCTGCTCTTAAGCTATCCCGTTCAAGCGCGAGTGAATTGGCCTCGATACCCAAAGTTTCCAGCCGCTGATTCTGGCGTTTTATTTCATTGTCCAAGCTCTCGATATCTTTCCGTTCATGAACGAGGTGAAGTTCCTCTTCCTTCAAAGCCTTCGCATTTTCACTCACGGCCTGTTCCACTGCGGCCAGTTCTGCAAGTGTTTCCCTCATTTGATTATTCAGCGAGGCGAGGCTCTCTTCATGTTCGCCAATGGCGGTGGCCAGTTCTTCAATTGTCCGCTTGCGTTGCAGGATGCCGCCGGCAGCAGGACCCGCGGAGCCGCCGGAAATGAGGCCGCTCCGGTCTAGTACATCACCGCGCAAAGTCACGCAGGTAACACCAAGCGCTTTGTGAAGACGCAACGCCGCGTCGATGTTCTCCACAAAGACCACTTCATGCAACAATCGGTGTACAAGCGGCTTAAGTTCGTCATCGGTGTTCACCAGGTCGGCGGCATATCCGATAACCCCCTCATGTCCCACGAGGGATGGAGCGGACATTCCATTTCGGCCATCGGCGAGGGGGAGGAAGGTGCCGCGTCCCATGTTCCCTTCGCGCAACAGCTCGATGGCGGCCACCGCTTCCGCTGGCTCGGCTGTGATGAGCGCCTGAAGCTTTTCACCCAACACGGTTTCAAGTGCCGTTTCTATGCGCGTATCGGCTTTCAGCCGGTCTGCGAGCGATCCCTTGAGGCGTGATGCCACGCTGTTGTTTTCCGCTTTCAGCTTGAGTAGTCGTCGAATGCCTTCCTGGAAGCCTTCGTTCTTTTCGTCAATTTCTTTCAGCGATTCCCGACGCGCGGCAAGTTGGGTCAAGCGGGTTTTCGCCTCATTGACCGCAACTTCTTTTTCCTTTCTTTGTTGAACAAGAGCGTTTTTCCGCTCGGTCAGATCGGCCAATTCTTTTTGCAGTGAGGTAAAGCGTTCTTCGCGTCCAGCCAATGTGTTGAATTTATCATCACGTTGACACGCAATGTTTGCGCGTGCGGCTTCGGCTTCGATACGTTCCCGCTCTATATATGCAGCGCGCTTCTCTTGAATCTCCACCCGCGTTCGATTTGATGCGAGCGCCGACCCCGCTTGGGAAAGGCGGCTCGAAGCACCGACGCCTTCTCGTTCGGAAAAGGAAATTTCACGCGTTATGGCGGCGATTTCCTCTTGCACTGTGGTGAGAGCTTTCCGTTTGTGGCTCGCCTCTTCGTTTTTTTGTTCCAGCCGGGCAACAAGGGCGGTCAGTTCTTCCGCCTTTCTTTGCATTTCTTGCTGCAAGGATTCAAGTCGGAGGTCAATTTCTATTGCTTCACCGCCCAAGCGTTCAACCGTTCGTTC
>JAKAGL010000169.1 GCA_021815535.1 bacterium | reverse complement strand
GGCCTGCCAGCACTTGCGTTCCTGCCGATGCATCCGCAAGCTCCGCTGTTGGCCGCATTCCTGCTGACGACCTTCCTCACCCCGGTGTTCCAGCAGGGATACTCTCGCTATCACTACCTGCCCATTGTGGGAGCCATGGCCTGCGCCACGGGCTTTGGCATCGTCAACGCGGGGCTGTTCTTCCCCGGCGCGGTATCGCTGACCATCATCATCTCGCTGCTGCAATTCGACCGGATGAAGACGTTTTTCCTGAAGCCGCTGGCCCCCGCAACGCTGGCGCAATACGATAAATGGGATCAGTACCTTCTTCTTCCCCGGCTGGGACGCGCGCTGGGAAGGGTGATACGGATGCGCGGCGAAGGGGGCCGGATGTTCGTGTGGGGAAACTACACCCAGCTATACCACTACGCCGGACTGCCCGCCGCCGACTCGTTCATCCACTACGCCGTTGGGCCGTGGAACGACGAACGCCTGGCGGGATATTACGACACCGTGATCGGCGGCCTGTTGCATCACAAACCGGTCTATCTGGTAAAAACGTTCCCTAACCTCGATATGGAACTGTTGGAAGAGATGACCGGCCTGAAATACCGGCTTGTCACCACCGCATTCGTCCGCTTCCCCGTCTACCGGCTGGAGGAGACGCGCCTGCCGGAGGCCGATCCGCTGGCGCTGCCGTGGGAGAAAAAACTGCGGCTGTTTGAAAAACTGACAGCGGGCGAATACCTGCCGGGAGTGGACAAAACCGATATGGACGCGGGAGCCATCCGCCGCGCCATTAAAGAATGCCGCAAAGCGATCCGAATAAACGGTAACGATGCGCCGACACTGCACTACCTCGACGGACTGTACGGCGCGGCGGGGATGGCGGCGGAGGGCACCGTCTGGTTTGAAAAGCTGCTTTCACGGAACCGCCGGATGCGGCATGTACGGTTGATACTGGCGCGCCGTTTGATGGCGGCGGGAGACATGGATCATGCTTCGTTCCTCATCGCGGAGGAGGCGGCGATGTTCAACCCCAGCCGCGACACGGAATTTTTGAAAGCCTGCTGGTACGAACAGAAAGGTGAACACCACTATGCCGGGGAGATGTTCTGGGCGCTGGTGGAGCGCGAACCGGAGAATCCGGAATTCGCCCTGCACCTTGCATTGAATATGGAAAAAGCGGGGGAAGCGGAGAACGCCCGTACCGTTTACACCGAGACATGGAAACTGGCGAACCGCGCCGGACAGGGATGGATAAGGGTGAAGGTTGCCGAGGGGCTGGCGCGGCTCGATAACAAACCGCTGTCGGGCCGGCTGTCTGAACCGATTGCTGATGAGGAGGCGGACGAAACGCTCCGCTATGCGCTCGGCTCGGCCCTTGAACGAGAAGGGGAAAAGGAAAAAGCGGAAGAAATCTTCCGTGAACTGGCCCACCACGCGCGGGTCGCCGCCGTGCGCGGCGGCGCGCTGTACCGCCTGGGGCTGTCCGCGTATGGGGATGAACGAAGGCGGTTGCTGGCGGAGTGCATTAGGTATGTGCCTGATCACCGCGCCGCCAAAAAACTGATGGAAGAGATGTAAATGACGCGCAACGGAAAAAAAATCGCCATCTTCGCTACCGAGCCGGTAACCGGCAACATCGGCGGGCTGGGGATACGCCAGCTCGAGGCGGCGCGCTTGTTGCACCGGCGCGGATTCAACGTGCGGCTCATTACCCCTTACCCCGTGACGGCGCATAGCGAACCGTTCACGGTGGAACACCGCCATATATTCAGCGACCCGGCGCTGGCTGACGAGCCGCTGGCCTGGGCCGATGCCGTCTACGCAAGCCAGCCCGCCCCCGTCTTTGCCCAGAAATGCGCCGCGCACGGTACGTCGGTGGTGGTGGACCTGCTGGCGCTCCTTTACTTCGAGGAGCTTGAGCACTTCCCCGTGAAAAAGATGAGCGCCGCCCAGCAGGCCGGACATTTCGCGGGGCGCATCGCGCGCATCGCTTCACAAATGGAGATGGGCGATTTTTTCCTTTGCGCCAGCGAGCGCGAGCGCGACTACTACCTCGGCATCCTCACGCAGCTCGGCAAGCTGCGGCCTGACCTCTACCATAAAGACCCGCTTTTCAATTCGGTTATCGGCGTGGCCCCCTTCGGCATCCCCTCGCGCGAACCGAAGCGCGGCAATGATCTGTTCCGGGGGAAAATTCCCGGTGTGGGAAAAACCGATTTCATCATCATCTGGGGCGGCTCGCTTTGGAATTGGTACGACTGCATCACTCCCGTCAAGGCGATGAAGCGGCTTTCAAGAACATGCCCGAAGGCAAAGCTGGTCTTCGCCGGGCACAAGCACCCCGCCACCAGCAAGCCGACAGAGGCGTACGCCGAGGTGATGCGCTACGTCACGCGGGAAAGGTTGCTGGGAAAAAACGTTTTTTTTCACGCCGACTGGGTGCCATATGAAAAGCACGAGTATTACCTTACCGAAGCCGACGCCGGCATCGCCACGTTCCGCGACCACATTGAAAACCGTTTTTCGTTCCGCATCCGGGTGGCAGACTACCTCTGGGGAAACCTGCCGGTACTCACCAATCCCGGCAATACCTTGAGCGGGTTCATAGAGGATAAAGGGTTGGGGCACATCTTCCCTTTCGGCGACGAGAAGGCGCTGGCGGAGCGTATCGCACACATGGCCTCACACCCCGCCGAGAACAAGGCCATGAGGGGCCGGATAAAAGAAGCGAAGAAGGTGTTTCATTGGGACCGGGCGTTGAAACCGCTCGTCGATTTCTGCAAAAACCCCAAAAAGAGGCCGTCGCTTTTCAGTGATGCGCTGCCGCATCTTTCCTTCTACGAGTTGAACCGCGCCGCGCCGAAGAGAATACTCTTCCTCCGCAGCTCGCCGATGGAGCACGCCGCCGATGGCTTTTCGGCCCTCCGCCGTCTTTACCCTGACGCCGCCATCGATGTCGTTTTGCAGCCGGGGGTGGATCCCGCCCGCTTTGGCGGCGCGGCGAAGGTGGTGCGGCTGGGGCAAAACGGATTTACCCCGGCCGACGCTATGAAGATAAAGGGGGCGTACGATCTGCTGGCCTGCTGTTTCAACACCAACGACCTGATGTTTTACAATAACGTCACCGCTTTCGCCGCCCGCGCAAAGGCCAAAGCGTTCTGGGCCTTCAACGTCGACTACCGCTTCGTCGACATCAAGACGCTTCTCCCCCTGCGCTGACCGGGCAACGGCGGCACTCCTGCCGCCGGCCGGCAACCAGCGCCAATTTCCTGATCTTTGAAAACGGGGAGGAAGGGGGATTTACAAAAAATCCCTCCCGGCCTCCCTTTTTCGAAGAGAGGAGCCGGCAACAAATCGCGAGGGGCGGAGCGCAGTTTTCGGGGTTAGTCCCGCATATGGCGGAAAAAGCCCGCGCTACGCCGCGGGGGGCATGAGAAAACCGAGCAGGTCAAGGACGCGGCCGAATTCCTCTATGCCATGCAGCGTTTTGTACTGCGGGTGGGACGGGTTTATATAAGCGAGGTAATGCGGATAGAGGGAATCCTGCATTTTCCGGGTATCCAGCGCCACGCCATTGCCGGCCGCCTCTTCCAGCGTTAAGGCCACCAGCGGCGCCGAACTGCGATCCTTGTCGGCGCATGTCAACGCGGCATGGTGCTCAAGCCAGGCGGTCATGTTTTCGGCAAGGCGGGTGTGATCGAGGATCAGCCCCCACCCTACCGCCTCTGAAATAATGGCGGTCATCGCCATATGGTCGGTGGTGGATTCGGTATCGACGAACAACCTGCCGATCTGCTTTTCATACACATACCGCGCTGCGATCCTAAATTCGGCCGGCACCGGCACATTGATGCTGGCGTGGAAATCCATCAAAGCCCGGTTCGCGTTAAAGAGCGACTCGTAGGTCTCTGCAAACTGGTTGAGATGCGGGGCGACCAACTGCTCCATCACGCGGCGGCGCTGATCGTCGAAGAGCGCGGTTACCGTGTAGTAGGTCTGCCCGAAATATTTTTCAACCGTGCGGATCAGCTCGGGTAGCGAGCGGCGGTGAAACGCCTGAACCACCTCTTCCTTGGTGACCTGATAATCGGCGGCCTCGAAAAACGGATGGATGAAGCAGTTGAAATCGTGCATGCCGAAATGGAGCAGGCAGAAGATGAGCTTGCGCTGTTCCAGGGTGTACAGGTTGCGTATATCCAGCATACCGGTCATCAACGCCGATTCCAGATAGGTCTCGCGCACGCGGTCCTGCAGTTCCACCCGGTAGCAATACACCTCCCGCAGCCCTTCCCGCGCGGGGTTGAGCGAATCGGTGATGATGGCGTGCGCGGCCATCCGCATCGGGTTCAGCCGCATCGGCATGATGCTGTGGCGGTATATCTCGGCCCCGGTGCCGTTTTTGGGTATGTTGCTGCGAGCCTTCTCGAGGGTTTTCATGAATTCCCCTTCCAGCGGTTTCAGCGAAAGTTCCTGCGCCAGGTCAATGGCGCGGGCGGCGTATTTGAGGATTTGCATCGATTCCAGGCCCGAAATGTCGCTGAAGAACCAGCCGCAGGAGGTATACATACGCATCGCCATTTTTTGCATTTCCAGGTGCTTGAGCGCCGTCACCACCTGCTCGTCGGAAAGAGGCGTCTTCTGGTGGCGGGTGAAGAACCCCTTGATGCGGTCGTCACTCCGCTTGAGGTTCACCTCGATGTAATCGTTGCGCGCCTCCCACGGATCGATGAAAAGGCGCGCCATCCCCTCTTCGAAAACGGCATCCACCGTTTTTTTAATGCTGTTTAGCGCCTCGCGCAGCGGCGCGCGCCATTTCTGGTTCCACCCCGCCTCGCCGCCGGTGTTGCAGCCGCAGTCGCTTTTCCACCGTTCCACGCCGTGTATGCAGCTCCACGAACTGTTGGGAAAAATATCCGCCTCCCACTGCGGGGGATTGCCGTGAAGATACTGGCTGTAATTTACAACCGTCACGTCGGGGCGGCTCTCCAGCTCCGCCAACGCCGACACCAGCGCCATCTCGCCGAACTTGTGATGGTGGCCGTACGATTCGCCATCGGTCGCCACATGCACCAGTTGCGGCTCTTTCGCCTGCTCCGTCGTAAAACGGGTCATCATCATTTTCGCCATCCCCACGCCGTCGTACAACGCCCCCTCAAAAGCGATGCTGTGGGCGGCGTCGCCATCATAAAAGAAAATGGCGATCTCATGCTTGTCGTCGGGCCGGTACAGATAGGGGCGGCGGGTATCGGGGGTGCCGTTCACATCGGTCCAGGGCAGGATGCCGGGCCCCTTGAGCGGGCGGACGCGCCGCGCCTGCCGAGGGGAGAGAATGGTGAATTTGATACCATGCGCAGCGGCAATGGCAAGGCTTTCGGCGTCCACCGCCGTTTCGGCAAACCAGATACCCTCCGGCTTGCGGCCGAAACGGAACTCAAAATCCTTTATTCCCCAGATGATCTGGGTCTCTTTGTCGCGGCGGCTGTTGAGCGGCATGATGGAGTGGTTGTACACTTGAGCGATGGCGTTGCCATGTCCGTTGCGGGTGCGGATGCTGGTGCGGTCCGCCTCTATTATTTTATGGTACGTTTCCGGATCGTGCCGTTCCATCCACGACAGCAGGGTGGGGCCGAAATTGAAGCTGATCTTTTCGTAATTATTGGCGATGGCCGATATCTTCCCCCCGGGGCCGAGGATGCGGGCGGCGGTGTTGGGAGCGTAACATTCCTTGGTTATCCGCTGGTTCCAATCGTGAAACGGAGCCGCCG
>JAKAGL010000168.1 GCA_021815535.1 bacterium | reverse complement strand
AGTTGACGTTCCGGCGGCGGAACTGGGGCTGGGCATATCGCCGTTCGGGCGGGTGTACTGCCTGCCGTCGGTCTCGGCGTATATCGGGGCGGACATCGTGGCGGGCATCCTGAGCGCGGAACTGGCCGGCAAGGACGAGCGGGCGCTCTTCATCGACATCGGCACCAACGGCGAGATCGCCTTCAGTTCGAAGGAGAAGATATGCTCCTGCTCCTGCGCGGCTGGCCCGGCGCTGGAGGGGATGAACATCAGCTGCGGCATGCGCGCGGCGGATGGCGCCATCGAAAAGGTTTTCATAAACGGCGATGTGGAAGTGCGCACCATCGGCGGCAAGGCGGCGGCGGGGCTGTGCGGCAGCGGCGTCATCGATGCCGTTGGCGAACTGGTGAAGGCCGGGATCGTCCTCCCCTCCGGCCGGTTCACAAAGCTGGAGCCGGGCGATACGCGGGCGTGGGCGCCCCGGCTGAAGAACGGCGATGGTCCGCCCAGCTTCATCCTCAGCAACGGCAAAAACGGCTACGGCCCCATTGCCATCACGCAGAAGGACATCCGGCAGGTCCAGCTTGCCAAGGGGGCGATCCTGTCCGGCATCCTGGCGTTGTTGAGCAAACTCGGCATCGGCCTGCACGATATCGACCGGGTGTACATCGCCGGGGCGTTCGGCTTCCACGTCCGGATGGAGAGCCTCGCCCGCATGGGGGTGTTGCCGCATGAACTGCTCGACCGCGTGACGCTTATCGGCAACTCGTCCAAATCCGGCGCCATCCTCTGCCTCCTCTCGAAAGAGAAGCGGGAAGAGGCCGCGCGCATCGGGCGGAAAATAGAATATACGGAGCTATCGTGCTTCCCGAATTACGACAAGCTGTTCACCGAATGCCTCTCTTTCGCCGGCGTTTGACCGGAGGCGCACGGTGAAATACGGCATCGGCATCGACACGGGCGGCACGTTCACCGACAGCGTGATCGTCGACTTCGACGCCAAGCGTCTTGTTTCAAAGGCGAAGGCCCTCACCACCAAGCAGGACCTGCGGATAGGGATACAGAACTCTCTGGCGGCTCTGGACAACAGCCTGTTCCCCGATGTGCAGCTGGTGTCGCTTTCCACCACGCTGGCCACCAACGCTGTGGTGGAAGGGAAGGGGTCACGGGTCGGCCTCATCATCGCCGTTCCGGACGAGAACAGTTTTAAACTTCCGGCAAACATCCCGGCCGAGGAGGTCGCCGTCATTCGCGGCGCGCACAACCTCGGCGGCGTCGAAACGGCGCCGCTGGATATCGACGCCGCGCACAAGGCGATCCGGCGGATGAGGGACCGGGTGGACGCTTTTGCCGTATCGGGTTATTTCGGCATCTACAATGCGGCGCACGAACTGCAACTCAAGGAGATGATAACGGCGGAATGCGGCCACCCGGCCGTCTGCGGGCACGAGCTTTCCAGCGGCGTGGGGATGGTGGAGCGGGCCGTTACGGCGGCGCTGAACGCAAGCCTGCTGCCGGTCATCGGCGAACTGCTGGATGCGGTCATGCATATCATGGCGGAAAAGAACATCCACGCCTCGCTGATGGTGGTGCGCGGCGACGGCTCGCTCATCAGCGAAAAGGCGGCGCGGAGCAGGCCGGTCGAGACCGTGCTTTCCGGCCCCGCCGCCAGCGTCATCGGCGCGTGCTGGCTCACCGGCCTGAACGACGCGGTGGTGGTGGATATGGGCGGCACCACCACCGATATCGGCGTCGTCACCGGCGCCATTCCCGCCGCCAGCGAGAACGGCGCCGTGGTGGGCGGCTGGCGCACGCGGGTGCGGTCGATAGACATGTGGACCGCCGGGCTTGGCGGCGACAGCCGGATACGGGTGAGATCGGCGGATGAAATTCATATCGGCCCCCGGCGCGTGGTGCCGCTCTCGTTGGCGGCGCGCCAGTGGCCCGCTTTGAACGGCGCGTTGCAGCGGCTGGCCGCCACCGAGGGATCCGCGCTGAAAGACCTCGATCTGGATTTTTTCGCGCTGGTGAAAAAGCCCGCGTTCGCCGTGGGGAAATACGAGCAGATGATGTTCGACGCGCTGGAGGGAAAGACTTTGCACCGCGCCGACATCGAACGGGCCTCCGGGCCGTCGGTGGATATCGGCCGGTTCGTGACTCTCGGCTTTGTGGCCGAGGTTTCGTTCACGCCAAGCGACCTGCTGCATGTGATGGGAGCGCTCGACTTGTGGGACGGGGCCGCTTGCGAAACCGCGATAAAGTTTTATGAAAAGAAAACCGGGCTGGACCGGGAGAACCTGCTGGCGCTGTTCTTCGGCGAGATCATCGAAAAGCTCAAGTTCAATATCGCCGCGAAATCGCTGGCGGAAGACGGCGTGGCGCTTCCCACGCGCGAAAGCCGCGACCTGCTCGGCGCGCTGTTGCGGCGCAACGGCGACGGCGGCATCGGCGCCCGCTTCACGCTGAAACGGCCGCTGGTGGCGGTGGGCGCGCCGGTGAAGGCGTATTTTCCGCGGGTGGCGGAGAATATCGGCGCGCGGCTGGTGGTGCCGGAGCACGCGGAAGTGGCCAACGCGGCGGGGGCCGTCACGGGCCGGGTCGCCGCCATGGCGGAGGTCTTTGTACGGCCGTTGCGTCCCGTCGGCTTTGCGGTGGTGGCGGCGGGCGAACACCGGGTATTCGATGATGTTGAACCGGCGGTTGTTTACGCCGAGCAGACCGCGCGGACGATGGCGGAAGCGCGGGCGATGGAAACCGGCGGGAAGAATCTTGAAACCACCGTGCGCACCGAGGAGAAATCGGCGCCGCTGGCAAGCGGTTGGGGCAAAACCGTTTTTCTGGAGCTGAAGATAACGGCCATGTCCATCGGCCAGCCGTACGTATAGCCGCCAGATGCCGGCTCAAGGCCGGGTGACGGGGCGGAAGGTTTCGGCGTTTATACCGCCGCGCGGGCGGCCGCCGCTTTGGCGGCGATTTTCTTGGTGATCTCCAGATGTTCTTTGAGGATGGCGGAGGTGCCTTCCGTTTTTTCCAGCTTTAATGTGAAGGTGCCGCAGAATTCGTTCGCCTTGGAAAGGTAATAGTCGTCGTTGCCTGCCCCGGTATCGATGTACAGGCCGCGGCGGTAGTGCGTGAAAAGCCGTTTGGCCATCTCCAGCGGGTCCTTGCCGTATTTCACCACCCGGTCCAGATGGTTTTCCTTGATGACCATTTCGGCCCCGACCTCGGCCCAGCCGGCCGACATGAACCAGGTGCCGACCTCCTTGCGTATCTCGGCGGCGTACTTTTGCGGCGTCATGAATATCTGTATGCAGTCGTCCATCTGCGGCATCACGACGGGGATGTCGATCTCGTCTTCTATCCCCTTCAGCGAGTGGCAGTACCCGTAACCGAGGAAAATCACGTCCACCCTGTCTTTGACCGCCATCATCTGTTCCTTGATGGTCTCTTTCATCTTTTTCGGGTAGCAGTGAAGCGCGGCTTCGAGATAGGTGATCTCGGTGATCTGCGGGATCTCTTTCAAAAGCTTGTCCAGCTCGATCTTCATGATGTCGCAGGCAACAACGCCGATCCTCAAGGCCGGTTCCTCCAGTGATTGGGACGCGCCGATAACTTCAAATGACACTATGCCATTTTACCATAAGGAAGGCGTTGCCCGCCGCCTGAAACAAAAAAATGGCTCTGGGGAGCGCGGTCCGCCCGGGCCAGCCGATTTGTCCCGGCAAGCCGGTATCAGCGGGCGCTTGGCATATTATGGTAAGCTTGCTTATAATAAGTATACTATGGTAATATGCCCCGCATGACGGCATTCGAAAAACGGCCGGCGCCCGATGAGCCCAATAAAAGCATCGGCTTCATCATTAATGATGTGGCGCGCCTGTTGCGGCGCAATTTTGACCGGCGGGCGCACGTGCTGGGCCTGACGCGGGCCCAGTGGACCGTACTGGCCCATTTGCGGAGGAAGGATGGCCTGCGGCAAACAGAACTGGCCGATCTTCTGGAAGTGCAGCCCATCACCTTGGCGCGGCTCATCGACCGCATGGAGGCGGACAGCTGGGTAAAGCGCAAGAATGATCCCACCGACCGCCGGGCCAAACAGGTGTTCTTGACCAAGAAGGTGCTGCCGGTGCTGAAGGGCATGCGCGCCATAGGCAAAACGGTCATGGATGAGTCGCTTGCCGGGATCGCCGACAATGAACAGGAACAGTTGCGGGGGATGCTCCTTGCCATGCGGGACAACCTTTCAGCGCGGAAGTAGCATTACGGCATCGGCAATGAGCGGCAATAAAGAAAGACAGCGGCGCGGTTTGAAGATAAACAGGCGTTTGGCGGTGTTACTGGCGGGTCCCTTGGCGATAGCCATGGCCGGGGGCTATTTTTATTTCAGCGGCGGACACTACATCTCCACCGACAACGCCTACCTTAAGGCGGAAAAGGTGCCGATCGCCTCCGAGGTGGCGGGGAAAGTAATAGCCGTCTCCATCAAGGACAATCAGCGCGTGGCCAAGGGGGATCCGCTGTTCCGTATCGATCCCGAACCATACCGTATCGCAATGGAGCGCGCTGAAGCGAAGTTGGCCAGCATCCATGATGATTTAAAAAAATTGCGCGCCGATTGCCGGCAAAAAGAGTCCGAACTGGAAAAGGCGGAAGAGAACGTGCGCTATTGGAGCGGCGAGAACGACCGCTATCAGAAACTGTTGGAGACCAACACCATCTCCCCTTCCCGCGCCGGCGAGATAGAACACTCTTTGCGGGACGCCCTGAAGGGGCGGGATGCCGCCAAGCAGGCGTTGCGGGGCGCGCTGGCAAGCCTCGACAACAAACCGGACGAACGGCTTGATGACCTGCCGCGCTACCGCGAGGCCGCCGCGGAACTGGACCGTGCCAGGCTTGACCTGCAACGGACCGAGGTGTCGGCCCCCCAAGACGGGGTTGCGGCGCATGTGCAGCTTGCGGTCGGGGAGTATGTCCTGCCCGGTGCGCCCCTGTTCAGCCTGATAGACGACCGGCATGTATGGGTGGAGGCCAACTTCAAGGAGGGCGACTTGGCCCGTGTGCGGCCGGGGCAGAAGGCAACGGTGGAGGTGGATACCTATGCCGGACAGAAACAGCCGGCCTCGGTGGTGAGCATCACGCCGTTGACGGGAGCCGAAGCCTCCATTTTGCCGCCGCAAAACGCCTCCGGCAACTGGGTGAAAGTGGTGCAACGCATCATGGTCCGGCTGGAATTTGAACGGGCGGAAGATCTGCCGCCGCTTGTGGCGGGGATGAGTTCCTACGTTTCCATCGACACGGGCAGCCGGTAGCCGGGGCACGGCACGCATTATTCCAGGGCCGGCAGCATGAGCGCAATCTCACACCACAACATCCCCAACAAGGGATTGGTCACCGTTTCGGTGATGCTGGCCACGATCATGCAGGTGCTGGATACGACCATTGCCAATGTGGCTTTGCCACACATGCAAGGGAGCCTCTCGGCCACGCAGGACCAGATCACCTGGGTGCTGACATCGTACATCGTCGCGGCGGCGATCATGACGCCGCCCACCGGTTGGCTGACGGGGCGGTTTGGCCGCAAGAATGTTTTCCTGGTATCCATCGCCGGCTTCACGCTGGCCTCTGTCATGTGCGGCATCTCCATCTCCATCGAAGAAATGGTGCTGTTCCGCCTTTTGCAGGGAGTTTTCGGGGCGGCGCTCGTGCCGCTGTCGCAATCAACCCTGCTTGACATAAATCCGAAGGAACGGCATGGCTCTGCCATGGCTTTGTGGGGGATCGGCGTGATGCTGGGCCCCATCTTGGGCCCCACGCTGGGCGGCTATCTGACCGAAATGTATAGCTGGCGATGGGTGTTCTACATAAAC
>JAKAGL010000167.1 GCA_021815535.1 bacterium | reverse complement strand
CGGGATGATCTGCCCGCTTATGCCCACCCCGGTATCCCGCACCGAGATGATATTGTGGACGCCCGGAGGGAGGGATACCGTGATGCGGCCCCCCTTATCGGTGAATTTGATGGCGTTTGAAACAAGGTTCTGCATCACTTCTTTTATGAGATGGTAATCGGCGAAAGCCTCCGTATCCGGCGGAACCAGGTTCTCCAGGATCAGCCCCTTTTGGACCAGCATAAAATGAAATTCATCGGCAAGGGCATTCACCAATGAGTACACGTTGAAGTACCTTCTTTTCGGCCTGATCGAACCAAGCTGGATGCGGCTTAAACTGAGTATCTCGTCTATCATCCTCACCATGGTGCCCGACGACAGGATCATCCGCTCGATCAGCTCCTTGTGTTTTTCATGGACGGGGCATTCCTTGTCCCGCTTTAATATCTGCAAATATCCGACGATGGAATTGAACGGGCTTTTCAGATCGTGCACCACGAGCGTGACGAATTTTTCTTTCAGTTTTACCGCGTCTTCGGCCTGTTTTTTGGCCAGCCGCAGTTCAACCTCGGTTCTTTTACGGTTCGTTATGTCGCTTACCACCGAGATATAGCCGGACAATCCGCCATCGCCTCCCCTCACCGGGGTGATGGATACGAAGGCGTCAAAAAATTGCCCGTCCGATCTCTTAAGGACAAGGTCCCCTTTCCAGCCGGCTCCGTCCCGTATCGACTGGCGTATCGCGGTGACCGTTGCATCGTCGTTTTGCCCGCTTTTCAAAAGCAGTATGTCCTTGCCGGCCGTTTCATTCAAAACATACCCGGTTATCCGTTCGAAGGCGGGATTGGCGTATTGGATGTTGCCCTGCACCGTTGAGATGATAACGGCCTCATCGGTCTGTTCGATCGCCGCATAAAGGTTTATCGCTTTCTCCTCCGCCGCCCGTCTTTTCGTTATTTGTCCCACCAGCGGCCGGTACATAAAAAAGTAGACCATCGGGAACGAGATCAGCGCCAGCAGGAAGGAGTCGATCAATTCCACTTCGCCCAGCCGTGGGCGCTGGATCGTGGCAAGGAACATGGTCGTGACAATATCCGCAAAAAAAATGGAGAACAGGATGAGAATGAACAGGAGCACCGGTGATGGAAGGTCTTTGATCTTAAGTTGCATACAATTCATCCTCCAACATTCCTGGCCTGATCCCCCGGCCGGCATGTCGCCTCAGGGGAAAAGATGATTATAAAACATTACGGAACATCCTGGGCTGTACCGTTATTTCCCCCTCCCTCCCGAATTTGCATACGCACTCAAGTACGTATTTCCTATATAACGGATATTATTTAAAATCAGGGGCGAGCGTGGGGGTGTGAACTTAAGGATCGTCTTCGGGAGAACCAAGCCGCATGGATGTTGGAAACCGTCCCTCCAGCAGGGATATTCCGCGTACTCTCCAACTGATGCTCCGCCGCTTCGCCCTGACCGTGCTCATCGGATTTGCGATCGCGTTGGCGTGGGAATTCCTGCTGGAAAATACCGTGCACGGCTTTCTGGGAATTCCCGTCAACAGCGCGGGCGAACACTTCCGGTTCACCTTCTGTGCGACCATTGCGGTGGCGGCCGTAGCCGCCGTATTCACCTACCGCGTACCCCAGGAATTGGCGCTCGAAGAAGCCATGTCGAAATGCGAGGCCGTCATGAGGGGGGCCAACGACGCCATCTTCCTCGCCGACCTTGAAGGAAATTTCATAGACGTCAACCTGCAGGCCGAGCGGTTGCTGGGCCGCAGCCGCGAAGAGCTTCTGAAAATGAACTTCCGCCAGATACATCCGCCCGAAACTTTAGACGCGGCGGAGAAAAAATTCCAGGAAATGCTGAACTCCGGCGTCACGCGGCATACCGACGCTCTTGTTATCCGCGCCGACGGCGAGCGGGTTCCCGTGGATGTGGCGGGCAACATTATCGAGATCAACGGCAAGAAAAAGGCCCTGGGAATATTCCGCGACATGTCGTTGATGGTGGCCAAGCGCAAGCAGCTGTATCTGCTGGAGACGGCCATCAACCGCGCCGGCGAGATGATCATCATCACCGACAAGGGAGGGATCATCCAGTATGCCAACAGCGCCACCAAAACGGTCACCGGCTATCCTCCCGCCGAACTGGCCGGCAAGCACATCCGCCTGTTCAAGAGCGGCCTGCACCGCCCCGAATTTTATAACAACATGTGGAACACCCTGCTCAAAGGGGGCATCTGGAAAGGGATGCTGGTGAACCGGCACGCCAAGGGGCACAACTACGAAGTGCAGGTGACCATCAGCCCCATTTTCAACCTTGCCAATGAGATCACCCACTTCGTCTCGATCCAGCACGACATGACGGAACGGAAACGGCTGTACGAGCAGGTGCTACATGCCGACAAGCTTTCGTCCATCGGCACCTTCATGGCCGGCGTGGCGCACGAGCTGAACAATCCGCTCACCGTGGTTATCGGCTATGCCAACGAATTGGCGAACGACAAGGAATTGCCGCCGCGCTTCACCTCCGCCGCGCAGAACATCCGCGACCAATCCAAACGGGCGGTCGAGGTGGTGCGCAACCTCTTGGCCTATTCCCGCCCGCACCGCGACGGAAAAGAGCCGTACGATCTCGCCAGCATCGTCCGGCAAACGATCCTTATACACCAGTACCGCATAGAGATGGACGGCGCCAAGATCGAGTACGCCCCGGACAGTGAACCGATGAACGTGAAGGTTTCGGCCGGGCAGGTGCAACAGGTGCTGGTGAACCTTATCCTCAACGCCCATTCGGCGGTCAAATCGATCGGCAAAGAAGGGATCATTTCGGTGAGCGTGAGGCGGCGGGAGGGCTGGGCGGACGATTTCATCGAAACGGTGATCACCAACAACGGCCCGGCGATCCCCCCCGAACAGCTTACCCGGATATTCGATCCGTATTTCACCACCAAAAAAGCGGGAGAAGGCACCGGGCTGGGACTGTACATCTGCGCGCAGATCGTGCATGAACACGGCGGCGACATCTGGGCGGAGAACCTGCCGGGCGGGGCCGGCGTGGCTTTCCACTTCACCCTGCCGGTCTCAACTGACCTGCCGGCCGCCCCCAGCCCCGCCAGCGTCAAAACCAGCGCGCCCAGCATTGCCGGATCACGCGTACTGTTCGTGGACGACGAGCCGCTGGTGCAAGCGGTGATCTCTAAAATGCTGCTTACGCACGAGGTATTCCCGGTCATGGCGGCCAACGGCGAAGAAGCCGCGCAACTTCTGGCGCAAGGAACATTCGACATGATCCTCTCCGACTATAAAATGCCGGTCATGAGCGGGCTGGAACTTTACTTGTGGGTGGAGGAACACAAACCGGAGTACCTGCGCCGTTTTGTATTCCTCACCGGTGCGCTGGAAAAAGACCTGCTGGACTTCTGCGCGGCAAGGGGGATCATGGCGATCATCAAACCGGCCGAGCCAGAGGCGATCATGGACGCGGTGGCCTCGGTCATTGCCGGCGGCAAGGGAGTAAACAATGGCGCATAAAGATATCGCCGGCCAAAAATTGCTGGTGGTGGACGACGAACCGGCGGTCCGCCGTTACCTTGCGGAAATATTAACCCGGAACGGCGCGGTGCCGGTTGAAGCGGTGGATGGGCAGGATGCGCTGGATCAGCTTGCCAAAGACTGGGCGTCCTATAATGCCATCGTCAGCGACGTACGGATGCCGAACATTGACGGTCTGCAACTGGCGGAGGCGAACTACGAGCAACATTTCATACCTTTCATAGTTTGTACGGTGATCTCCGACGCGGCCATGGCACTGCGCTTCCTCAAGTTCGGCGTGCACGATTACATCGTCAAACCGGTGGACGAGGCGGCCCTGGTGACCACGGTGCGCACCGCCCTTGACCGGCGCGGCGGCGGGCGGCTGTATGCCGAGGACGAGACCCCCTATGCCGGCAACCTGGGGCAGATCACCATTTCCGCCCGGCTGGCCGAGGTGCACCGGGTGCGCAACTGGATCGGCCTGAAAGCATCGGGACTTCTGTCGCCGCTGGAGGAAAAGAAGTTCATCGCTTTCGTTTCGGAATTCCTGATGAACGCATACGAACATGGCAGCCTGTTGATAAGTGAAGAAGAAAAGGGGCGGCTCATTGATGACGGCACCTACCAGGACACGCTTGCCGAACGGGAAAAAAAGTGCAAAGCGAAGATCGACGTGGCCGTTTCGACGCTCCCCGGCGAGATCGCCGTCAACATCACCGACCCCGGCTTTGGGTTCAATTACGAACACTACCTGCACATGAAGGAAGAGGAGATGATGGACCGGCTCTTGCGCCCCAACGGGCGGGGAATACATATGGCGTTGCAATATTTCGATAAGATATCGTTCGGCAAGGGGGGATCCAGCGTGATATTGATAAAAAAGCTTGGCGGCAAACAGCGGTGACACCATGCCAAACATGAACAGAGGAACCTCGTTCAGCCTGCTGACCGCAAGCATGGCGGTCGGCACGGTGATCATCACCACGCTGGTGCTTTTCTTCACCGCCTATCAAATGGCAGGCAACGCCATCGAGAATGAGGCGCTTCACACCGTGGGCGCTTATGCCGAGGGAGCACACCGCGCCCTTGTCAGCCGGCTTTCCTCGCTGCATGGTCGTGCCCAGATGGTAATAGCCAACGCCTGGAACCAATGCCAGGACGAACCGAAAGGCAACATCGATCCCTGCCTGCACCGCGTGCTGGGACAATTCATGGAACTGCAGAAGGCTGAGGCGCTTTTTCTGGAGTTCGGCAACGGGGTGCAGATACGCATGGGAAAAGAAAGCGGCTCACTGCGGTTCATCCCCACCATGCCCAAATCGCAACTGGCGTCATTCTCACGCACCGACGCGCCAAAAGGGTTTTTTACGATGCAGGCGGAAAACCGGGAAGTTCCGGGCAAGATCGTACTCTTGATAAAAACTGCCGAGCTTGACCCGGTATTCGCCAACCTCTCGTATGTGGGCAACTCGGGCGAGGCGTTCCTGGCGGATCGCGACGGCTATTTCGTCACGCCGCCCAAGTATCACGTGGCGGAGGGGATAAGCCATCCGATAGACGCTTTGCCAATGCAAACCTGCCTCTCCCCCAAAGACGGCGAGATGACCGCGCCGGACTATCGGGACGTGAAAGTGATACACGGCTTCCGGTATGTGCCGGAAGTGGGGGGCGGATGCATCATGGTGCATATTGACCATAATGAAGCGCTGGCCGGTCTGTCCCAATTCACCTTCCGCTGGTTCAACGTTGCGGCGGTCCTGCTGGTGATATTCGGCATCGCGGCCTACTTCACCAGCCGGCGGCTGGCGGAATACCTTTTAGGCCCGTTGAACCATCTGAGCAAACAGATAAAAAAAGCCGCCGGGGGGGAGATGCCAATGCCTGCCGCCGCCGGAGGGCCGCGTGAGCTGATGGTACTTACCGAAAACCTACAAAAGTACGCCGAACGGATGGAAATCGTCCACAAAAAGCTGGCCGAGCAGGAAAAAACTACCCAATCCGCGCTGGAGTCGCGCACCAAAATAATCAGCGACATGAGCCACGAACTGAAAACGCCGCTCACCGCCATCCTTGCCCTGAGCCGGGTGATGGGCGACCACGACCTGACCGAGGAAGAATCGAAGTTCGTGAAAATGATCCACACCGCGGGAGGGCAGCTCCTTGCCCTTATCAACAACTCGCTCGACATGGCGAAGCTGGAAGTGGGCAAGCTGAAGGTGGAACGGGTTGAACTCGACATCGCCGCCAGCATCCACGAGGTTCTTTCCCTGCTGGGATTTATCGCCGAGGTAAAGGGGTATCAGATACAGTTGTACCTTTCAATGCCCGAGGAGCATATCCAAGGCCCCCGCTTCTACGGCGACCCGTTGCGG
>JAKAGL010000166.1 GCA_021815535.1 bacterium | reverse complement strand
TCTGCATCGTCTCGCTGGCCGACTTCGACAGCCCCATCGCGTCGTTGGCAACCTTCGAGGTCTGCTCGCTGTTCCCCGCGATGTCCTTGATCGTGATCGACATCTCCTCGATCGAGCTGGCTATCGAACTCATGTTGGCCGACATCTGCTCAGCCGTCGATGCAACGGTGTTGGAATTCGCGCTCGATTCCTCGGCTCCCGCCGCCATCGCGTTGATATTGGCCGACAGCTGTTCAGTGGCGCTGGCCACCCCGGAAGCCTGCGCATTCATCTCCTCCGACCCGCTGGCCAACTGCGACGAGATCGCCGACATCTCTTCCGCCGATGCGGCAAGCGTTTTCGAATTCTGCCCTATCTCGGTGAACATCTTCCTGAGATCGGCCATCATCGCATTCACGTTATTCCCCAAAACGCCCATTTCATCCTGCGATGTTACCGGTACTTCACGCGTGAAGTCGCCCTTTGCGATTTCCGACATAACCTCCCCCGCGTCCTTCACCGACTTGAGGATGCTTCTGGCAATGGAAACCGCCACGATGAGAGTCATGGTTAAAACGCCAAGGCTGACGATCAAGGTGAAAACCAGCGCGGTTTTGGCATCGCCGGATTTTGCGGCGTTTACCTTCATGATTTCCGTTTTCAAGTGGCCGGTGATCAGCTTTTTTTCCACCTTTTCCATTTTTTCAGTCTGAACCTTGACCCACTCGGCGGGATCGATATCGAAATGACCTTCATCGACTTTTGCTATGGCAAGTTCCCGGTACTGCTCGGACTTGGCAATGCTGGGATCCTTGAGAACCTCAATAAGCACTTCACGGTCATCCTGAGGCATGGCGGTTAAATAGATATTTTTGAAGTTTTCCTGGGACCTTACGCATTCAATAAGAGTGCGGTAGGTTCCCCGCGCGAACTTGTTGCTGGTAAACGCGCCGCTGAGAATGGCCCGCTCAACGCCCATCGGCTCCTTGTACATCAGCATGGAATAAAAACCCATGAAATGGTAGGCAAGCTCACCATCTTCCAAAAGCGTCGGTATTTGCCCGATAATATTAAGAAGCAGGACATCCTGGGTGGAATAGAAAACCATTGCATCGTTGAAGGGGCTTGAAAGAGTGCTGATATCCACCCTTTCATTCTCGAATTTACCCAAGCGCTCGACCGCCGTTCTGATGGTCGGTTCAAGATCCTTATCTTTGAAGCCGGCTAGATAATCCTTGAATTTCTTTACCGCCGCGTCCGTGGCGGTACGCTGAGCGTTCATCTCGGATTCGTTTTTTGTCCCGGCGGAACTGAGGTAAATACCGCTCACGTCGCGCTCTTTTTGTATTGCATCCGTGAGGGTATTGACTTCCAGCGCCAGTGTGGCGAGTTCCCCCACGTGGGCCATGGTTCGAACGTCACGGATCTCCCCAACAATGCTGGCGGTGTTAAAACACATCAGCGCAACAAGCGCCGGAGCTAAAATTGCGCCAAGCTTGTATTTGATTGATAAATTTCCGAAATGCCTTAATAACGCCGTCATTTTTTCCCCCCACACGAAACTTCAAGGTTGCTTTCTCACGTACCCACCCTTATGAGCGTAATGACGGATAATATACATTAGAATACTCTTGATACCAACAAGAATATTAACCCTTTTGCGTTATGGTAATTACGTCCAAAGCCGTACATGTCATCTTCTTACACTACATTGACTATGCCACGCCAACGCATTGTCTAAGCTTGGGTTGCTGGCTTAAGAGGCTAACTGCTCGACAGAGGACGCGTTTTTACAATAAGGCAAATACGAAGATCGTGGATTATAATACCGGTTGTATAAATGATATAGTTTATTTTACCAAATGAATTTATTGGTTTTGCAACATTCTTCGAGCGTATCCTCCCTATTTCGAATTGTCCTGCGATCCTAGCGCTTGACGGCAAATATCGGGCCAGAGCCGGGGGCCTTTCGTGCCCGGTGCAGAATGGTGTTCTTATGGGTCATCGATTCGAAGTCCACCCCCATGCCCTGCACGTTTTCACACGCCCCCAACATCAAATACCCCTCCGGTGATAGCAACTGGTGCATTTGCCGCATGATCTTTCTTTTGGTGTCATCATCAAAATAAATGAGGATATTGCGGCACAGGATCACATCGAACCCTCCCAGGCTGGCAAACGGTTCGGTGATGTTTATCCTGCGGAATTCAATGATCGACCGCAGCTCGTTGCTTGCCTCCCATCCATCCGTGGTTTTGGCGAAATATTTCGCGCGCCGTTCCAGGGAAAGGCCGCGGGCTATTTCCATATCTGAGTAACAGCCGTTGATGGCTTGCGCCAGCACACTGCTCGAAATATCGGTGGCGAGAATATCAAAGTCCTCCAATGCGATACCCTTATGCCCGTTGGCTTTGACATGCTCATGTATCAACATTGCCAGGCTGTATGCCTCTTGGCCGGTCGATGCCGCGGCCGACCAGATGCGCACCTTGGCGCCCCGCCGCTGAACCGCGTTTTTTTTCCGCTGGATAATCATCTGCTCCAGCGCAGGCAACAGCGCCTCTCTGAAAGTTTCAAACGGGTGCCCATCACGAAAGAACGACGTTTCATTGGTGGTCATGGCTTCAATGACCTCGTCCCGCAACCGGGAATCCGCGTTCATTATCAATTTATCAATGAGCCCCTGAAACGATCCGCCGCCCGCCGTTTTGGCCAGCTTGAAAAGCCGTTGCTCGATCAAATACTGTTTTTCATTGCCAATGCTGAGCCCGCATATTTTATATATGTAGCTGGCGAGCGTTGCAAATTCTTCCGGTTTTAACTTCACGATGCTTTTCTCCTGCGGTCGACTTCCCGCTTGACTGCCAGGGGAATATCCCCCAGCGGCAAAACCTCATCCACAATGCCGGCGGCCACGGCGCTGCCCGGCATTCCCCACACCACACTTGTCGCTTCATCCTGCACAATGAGGTGAGTCCCGGCGCGCTTCAGGGGGCCCGCCCCTTTCGCGCCATCGCTTCCCATGCCGGTAAGAATCAGGGTGACGCTGTCGCCGTGAAATACCGATGCGGCCGAGCGAAAGAGCACATCCACCGAAGGGCGGCACCCGTTTTCGGGGGGCTGGGCGTTGAGGCCGATGTTGATGCGCCCGGCATCGGTCTTGCGCAACACCATGTGCATTCCGCCGGGTGCGATGTAAATGTGATTATCGCTTATTTCCATGCCGTCGGTGGCTTCCACCACGGTATGCCGACACTTGGCATTAAGGCTGGCCGCAAGCGAGGCGGTAAACAGAGGCGGCATGTGCTGCACGATGAACATCGGCAGATCGACCGCCGCCGAAAGCTCCGGCAACATGGTGGCCAGCGCTTTGGGACCTCCCGTTGAAACGCCTATGAGCACCGCCCTGGCGGTTCCAGCAACCGAAGTCGGCCTGTTTATGGAGACAACAGGCGTTGCCGGCTTTGACGGCAACGGTGCCGGAGCGGGACGCACGGTTCCCCCCTGCCGGCTGAGCGCCCTGCGTTTGAGGGTGTATTGGCGGATCTTCGCGGTAAGGCTTTTTTTCAACCGGTCGCGGTTGGCTTCATGCCCCCCCTCGTTCGGTTTTTCGATAAAGTCGAACGCTCCCGCTTCAAGCGCCTGGATCGTTGTATCCATGCCGTATTTGGTGTGGGAACTTACCATAATGACCCCGATTCCATGCGGAGAGCCGCTTATAGCATTGAACTCCTGAATGGCCTTCAATGCGTCAAGCCCGTTCATTACCGGCATTTCAACGTCCATCGTCACCACGTCCGGCGGCACAGCGGCGGCCTTGATGAAATCAAGCGCTTTCGCGCCGTTCATTACCGAACCCACGACCTCAATATCATCCTCCCCCTGCAATGCCTCTTCGACAAAGCGGCGGAATATAAGCGAGTCATCAACAACAAGTACTTTTATTTTTTCTGCCATGATGAAAATATTATAAAGAGTGCCCGCCCAAAACGCCACATTTCATGACATTTCACGGACGTAAAGCTTCCGTTGCCGGGGCCTCATGAGCGCAATTCTCCTATCCAGTGGCGCTGTCATCGGCCTTACTTGATTTCTATGGATCCCAGAAATTTTCTGGCGTCTAAAACCACCAACAGGGATTCCGGGAGTTTGCAGACACATTGAATCATACCGGTGCCCATTTTATCCTGTCCACCGCTATCGATTCCTCCCGTTTCTATCTGGTCGCTTGAGATCTCAACCACGTCGCCGATCTGATCCACCATCACGCCGAACGATTCGCCGACGGTGGTTTTAAAAATGACCAGACAGCTCTTGCGGTCGACTTCACAGCTTTCGAATCCCAGCATAGGGCGGAGGTCCAGGATCAGGTATACCTGCCCGCGGATGTTCACATACCCTTTCACGGTGCGGGGGGCATGGAAAATGGGGGTGATGGCGACTTCAGGGTGTATTTCCTTCACGTCCAGTATCTGCACCCCAAAAAGACGGCCCGAAAGCCAAAAAGTGCAAAATTGCCGGTTTTGCGTTGCCGTTTTCTCCTTTTCGGATTTATGCGTGGCGACCGTTTCCATATTTTCTTTCTCCATCAGCATCTGCTGTCTGCGCGGCTGGATAGTAAAGCCGCGACACTATGAAGCAGCTGCTCGCGATTCATCTTCAGTTCGTACTGGTCAAAGCCGGCATCCCTCGCGCTGGCTCTGTCCTTTTCGTTATTGAGCGCGGTAAGGGCTATGGCGGCGATGTCTTTCTGGCGGTTTCCGGCACGAAGGTGTTTCATAAAGGCCAAGCCGTCCATCACCGGCATCTGTATGTCCGATATAACCAGGTCGAAATCGCGTTTCTCAAGTTGGGTAAGCCCTTCCTGGCCGTTCTGGGCCGTTGACACGTCGTATCCTTCCGTCTCCAGATATTTTTTTACCAAACCCCGGAAAAAAGGGGAATCTTCCACCAAGAGGATTGCGCCGGCCGTTTTTCCGACTGTTGAGGGGAACCAGCCAGGCTCCGCTTTCCGCACAAGCGAATCGATATCGAGAAAAAGCGTCATCTTGTCATTGATGATGGCAGTGCCCAAAAGCCCCTCTTCCACATAGGATTGCGTATTAAGCTCCACCGTGGTCTCAATGGTATCCAGCAGTTGCGACACAAGCACGCCAAACGGGTGGCGCGCCATGCGTGGGATGATGAGGAACATTTCTTTCTTGTCCGCGGCGGGAGAAACCGCAAGATAGCGGTCCGGCCGCAGGATGAGTGTGGATTGCCCCTCGATAGTGATATATTCGCGGCCGCCGATAGGCTCGATATTCTCGGTTTTGATGGACTCAATGCGCTTGATGGTGAAAAGCGGGGCGGCCAGTTGCTCGGCGGGGCCGCTCTTGAAAAGGAGCACCCGCTGGGTATCCGTTGTGCGGAACGCAACGCGTTCCTGCACGGATTCTTTGGCGGCATCGAAGTTGACCCCGGCATGGCGGGCCACCCCCTGGACATCGAGAATAAGAGCCACCCTGCCGTCCCCCATCACCGTTGAGCCGGCATAACATCCAAGCGATTTAACCGCCGGATGCACCGGCTTCACCACGATCTCTTCGGTACCGATGACCTTATCCACCACAAGGCCGAAGGAATTGTTTAGAACGTTTACCACGATGAAATTGAGTGAACGGGGCAACTGCACTTCATCATCCGCGCCCCCTCCGTCGAGCTGGGCAAGATATTTTTTCTGCCGCTGGCGGTTCTCCTCGGTGATCGCGGAACGTTCGGCGGGCGTAAACGGTTTGTTGCGTTTCAACACCTCGTCAAGCCGGACGATGGGAAGCAGTTTGTCGCGGAGACGGTACACTTCAGTATCTCCGGCACACTCTATCTTTGCCGCAACATCTTTGTCGTACAGACAGACGAGTTCCTCCAGGTTTACCTGGGGAATGGCGTAGCGGTATTT
>JAKAGL010000165.1 GCA_021815535.1 bacterium | reverse complement strand
GGTAGTCACGATGAATCCCTTGGCATTGGGGTTCACCCGCAACGCCATATCCCACACCACCATGCTGTCCTTGCCCAGCGAGTTCGCCACAACGGCGTAATCGCCATAAAGGTCATAGTAGCTGCGCAGCAGATGTTCCGCACGGGCCACCTTTTCGCCGAAGTGTAACGTCTCAACCAGTTCCTTGAGGTTTTCAGATGATTTGCTCATTGTCCTTTTTCCCTTCCTGCTTTTTAGTTAACCGCTTTTTCTTACTTTCAGACGGAAATTTCCGTCTGGTTCTTTTTTTACGCTGACGATCATGTGTCCTTCATCTTTTAACTGTATGGAGATATTGCGTACCGGGTCGCCGCCCTGACAGACGAGCTCCAGTACCTGCCCATCTTCCAGTTCGTCCAAGGCCAGCTTGGTCAGCACGAACGACATCGGACAGACCTCGCTGGCAATATCAATAAATTTGTCCGCAACCACTTCCGCCATGCTCATCTCCCGATGGTTATTTTGTGGGGGCGTTCAATGCCCTCCACCAGTTTTTCCGGGCCAATCGCGTCGGCCAAAGCCTCGCGATAGCTTTCCATCTGGCCTTCCTGCATCAAAAGGTTGCCCAATCGTATGCGCCCCTTTCCCTCGCCCGCTTTCTGGTACCAGGCGATGGTTGCGCCGATGGCGGCTTCCGCTTCTTCGTCAGTGAGGAACCGGGCCACCATGGCGCTGTTTACCGGGTGCCTTCCGTGGTGGCCACCCACCCGCAGGCTATGGCCGGTTTTCCCGGCGGTCCAGGAATTAGTCGGGCAGGCCCGTACACAGTCATCGCAGTAAAGGCACTTTTCAGCTTTAAAAATCGGTTTGCCGCTTTCAGGGTGCGATTCGATCGCTCCCTCGGCGCAGGCCGAGGCGCATATGGTGCATCCGGTGCAGCTGGTTTCTTCCCACACCGGCCATACGCCGCCGATGAAGCCGAGGTCGGCGCTGGTGCCGTGAATGCAGTCGTGGGGGCAACCAGAGAACGACACCTTGAATTTGTGCGGGGTGCGCAATCCAAAAAACTTTTTATCCACCACTTCGGCCATTTTTTGGGTATCGGTGATGCCGTTCGGATTATATTCGCAACCGCCGCAGGCATTAGGGACCCGTACGCGCGGACCGCAGGAGGCGACATCCTGGCCGGATTCCTTCAGCATATCCACCAATGGCCCGAAATTGTGATAATCCACATGCAGGATTTCCATCGACTGCCGCGTGGAAAGGTGCAACTGGCCGCCGCCAAACTTTTCGGTGGCCGCCACGATGGTTTTGAGCCGGTCGAGGGTCAAACTGCCGCCGGGGCATTTAAGGCGAACGGTGAACTTGTCCTTTTGGCGCTGCTTGATGAAACCGCCCGCGCGCAATTCGGCAAAGTTGATCTTTCCGGTCGGTTTTTTGCCCGAGACTTCCGCATTCACCTCAATCCGCTTGATTGTCCGTTCTTCAAGGTTATGATCGACAGATATTTTCAGCTTTTTCTTGGTAGTCACCATATCACCCATAAAAATAACTTATAACAACATAAAACCAGTTTATTAACTGCCGACCATTTTATATAAACCATAGCTTATTTGTCAACTATTAATATCGGTTTGGGTTTGTGATTAGTGCTTAAAAAATCAATATTATATAAAATAAGTTGATTGATTGATGAAAAAATCAGAGGGGTGATATTTGTAAAGCCTATCGAAATTGTCGGGTATTGTGTATTCGATAAAAAGCTGTCTTGTAGAAGGGGCGTAACAATATCCTGTTACTTCCATTTGTAATGATGTAAAACTGAACAAGCATTTGGCCATCTCATGGCGATATTTATTCGGTTGATGTTTTATACTCTTTTATCGGCCGGTTTTGTTGCGGGCCAGGGTGTGTTGAATGGTTAAAAGGGAGCTGTTTTGGCTGATCGCAATAGGGGTGGGACCTATTTTCTCATAGCGGTGTTTATCGCGCTTTTAATATCGTTACCGGCCGCAATATCCAACGCGTCGCCAATCGTGCTGGATGGCAAAACGGCTTCCTTTAAGCTGGGCCGCCAAATTGGTATTTTGGAAGACCCTGGTGGGGCGTTGACCATTACCGATGTTTCATCCCCCGCATTTCAATCCCATTTTATCCCCAGCAGGATGGACGAGCCTTATTTTGGTTTTACCAGATCGGCCATCTGGTTCAAGGCGGTGGTCGATAATCCCGGCACCGTCCCCCTCGACATGATCCTTGGAACGGATTTCACTCACCTCGACCACGTAACGTTCTACCTTCGCCGGCCGGGGGCCGGCTTTGTGGAGCAAAGGGCGGGGTTGGTGGAGGCGCCCGAAAAGGGCGAGATCACCGGCCAAGGTTTCATCTTCCCGTTTTTCGCCGAACCTGGTGAAACAGTGCTTTATTGGCGCGTTAAGACGGATACCACGTTCATGACCCCCTTCACGTTATGGAATGAGAATGCGTACCATGGGCGGCAGAGGAATGAATGGCTTTTATATGGCCTGAATTTCGGCGTGTTATTCGCGGTGCTTTGCTACAACCTGTTCATGTTTATTTCCCTGAAGGAAAAAAGCAGTATCGTCTATGTTATTTATCTTTCTAGCTGGATATTTGAGAATTTGGTGTTCAATGGGTTTGCCCACGCCTATTTTTGGCCGAATTGGCTGTGGTGGTCGAAACATTCGATACTTTTCGCCGTGATGTATGTTGAATCAAGCGGCATTGTATTCGCGCGGGTGTTTCTCAACTCGCAGGTAACGGCGCCCCGTATTGACCGTCTTATGGTTGGCTACCTCTGGGCGTGCGGCTTCATGACCTTTTTATCGCTGACGTGGCCAAATTATACCCAACTTCACATGATCATTGTGTGCACCGCATTGGTGTATCCGCCTCTGCTGTTGGCGGCAGGGGGGATGGCATTGAAAAACGGTTTGCGGGCCGCACGGTTCTTTCTTCTTGCATGGGTGTCGAGCATCGTAGGGATCGTGCTGTATGGTCTGATTCACCTGGGCGTGGTGCCGTTTTCTGAAATTACCAGCCATGCAATGGATGTTGGCGTTTGCGCCGAAGCGATTCTCATGTCGGTTGCGATTTCGGAAGCCATCAAGGACAAGACAAAAGCCATCCGGCGGGAAAAGGAGGAAGCGCAGGCGCGCGCTCTGGAAAACGAAGTGCGGGTGCATCAGATATTGCTGGAAACGAAAGAACAACTGGAAGTAAAGGTTGAGGAACGGACGGCTGCTTTACGGCTGGAAAAGGAACTCGCTGAGGAATCCACGAAAATCAAAAACAAGTTCATTTCACTGGTATCGCACGATCTGCGCGGCCCGCTGGCGAATGCGATGACCCTTATGACGATGTTGGAGGAAAAGGAAAGTTATAAGTTGGATACGGCGGCAGAGGCGGATTTGTTGTCGAGATCGCGGAAAAACCTCGGCGGCCTGGTGGGGATGATCGATCAATTGCTCGACCTCAGCCGGTTGCAGGCGGGAAAGATCTCGGTGGTGAAAAGGCCCATAACGGTACGCGATATTGCGGCATCTTCATTTGGCTATTACTCTCCGGCCGCCGAGAAAAAAGGGATTCGGTTTTTCAATGAGGTTCCCCCCGGCATGAAGGTATTTGCCGATACCGCGCTCATTCCCGAAGTGCTGAATAACCTTGTTTCAAACGCCGTGAAATTCTGCCGTGAGGGCGACACCGTAACCGTGGGCGCCTCCGACCTCCACACCATCACCGTTAAAGATAGCGGTGTTGGCATACCGGCCTCGCTTCTGCCGGATATTTTGAAATCGGAGGTAAAGACAACCACTATAGGGACCGGCGGTGAAAAAGGGACTGGACTGGGGCTTCCCTATTGCAAGGAGATTCTGGAAGCCCATGGCGGAGATTTGATGGTGGAGTCGGTTGAGGGGCTGGGGGCCGTTTTTTCAATGCGGTTTCCACCGTTCCGGCCCGTGGTGCTGGTGGCGGATGATCAGGAAGTGCAACGCGCTATTATGAGAAAGCACATATTGGAAATAAAGGATGTGGAGGTCATTGAGGCCTCAAATGGGATAGAGGCGCTGGAGATACTGAAAACCACATCAGTCATATTGCTGATAACGGACCTTGGTATGCCTGAAATGGACGGGTTTGCGCTACTCGGTGAAATTCGGGGCAATCCATTACTGCAAACGCTTCCTGTTATTGTCAATAGCGCCATTTCCTCTTCCACCGGCGTCAGCGGGGAACTGATCGATATCCGGCGCAGGGTGTTTGAATTGGGAGCGAACGATTTCATCGCAAAACCGATAATACCGGAAGACTTTATTCCCCGAATTACCCGACATCTTGGCTGATTGAAGAGGCGCAGTCCGCGGGGCAGTTTGCCGTTCAGGCGTTTTGCCGGATGATTTCCATCGGATCGATAACGTCGGTTACGCGGATGCCAAAGCGTTCGTTTACCACCACCACTTCGCCACGTGCGGTAAGAAGGCCATTGATGTAGATTTCCATCGGTTCTCCCACCAACTTGTGAAGTTCGATGACGGCGCCATCTTTTAGTTTCAGTATTTCGCGGACAGTGATTTTGGTACGTCCCAGCTCGGTGCTGACGGTCAAAGGGATATCGAGATACTGGTCGAGTTCTTTTGTGATGGAGGCGAGTGCATTTTTCTCTTCCTCGGTTTTCTCGATGACTACCCGGCTTTCTTCTTCCGAGCTCTCTTTAATAGGCCTTCCTTCTTCGTCCACCGTCACGCCCCCTTCTTGATTTCATCAATATACCGCATTCGCAGTTCGTACAGAACCGAATCGAGCAGGTGGCTTTCGTCGGCGTCAAGGTTGCCTTTGGTTTTTTCGGCCAGGATGCCCAGGATGTCTATCGATTGTTTTGCCAACTCCAGGTTGCGGGGTATGAGGCCCGATACAGGGTCGGTATAGCCACCCAGATTCATGGCTGCGGAGGTGGACAGTGAGAGGACGAATGTGGAGAAATTGATCGCAGGGGGCGTTTTACGTTTGCCTGCTTCCGCGTTGGCAGGCGCGGAAGCCTTTCCGGCGCCTTTTTCGCCATCGCCGGTTCCGCGCCGGTCATTAATGGTGAAGCTTTTATCTTCAGCCATTCCGGTGCTGAATTAATCCAGGTGTTCCGCGTTTAAGGTAAGGGTTTGCCGCTCTTCGACGATCTGCTTGATTGCGATTTTGCCCTCAACGATTTCTTTAAGCGAGATGTCGAACAGGGAAAGTCCTTCCGATTCTACCATCGGCTCGGCGCCGCCTTGCAATTGGCGCATGCGGTGAACCATCGCATTGACAAGGAGATAGCGTTGCGGCACCGCGGTCAGCGCCTTTGCATACATTTTCAAATCAAACATTCTATTTCCTCACGCAAGGTTAATGACAATTGTATCGTATATCGGGATGTTATTCCAGTTTTCCGAATTGGAACCCGCCTCCGGGAGTGCTTTCTTCGGTGTTTTTTTCCATTTCGGTTTGGCAGTCGATGCAATATTTAACGAATGGCCGTGCTTTAAGCCGTTTAGTTTCAATCTCCTGTTCGCAGCTTTCGCAGATGCCGTATGCCCCCCGGTGAAGCTTTTCAATTGATTCATCAATGAGAATGATCTCCCGGGACGCGCGGTTGCGAATCGTCATCGACATCTCCTGCTCGACGACCGACTCGGCAATATCCATATCATCGCCGTGACCGAGTTCAAGGTTTTCCAAGCCTTTTTGACCTGTGTGGCCTTCCAGTGCGATCAGTTCATCCCTGCGTTTCAGGAGGGCATTTAAAAGCTCTTTGTACTCTTTTTTCATCTATTGTAACCCTTTAACCTGTTATTTTCGGCTAGCTTGCGGTTAATGCGCAATCGTTTTTCATACTTTTGGGGCGCATGTGCGCGCACCAAGAAACCGTGTAATTATGCCACTTTATTTTTTGAAA
>JAKAGL010000164.1 GCA_021815535.1 bacterium | reverse complement strand
GAAGCATTGAATTGAAGCCCCGGTAAACGGCGGCCGTAACTATAACGGTCCTAAGGTAGCGAAATTCCTTGTCGGGTAAGTTCCGACCTGCACGAATGGCATAACGCTGGCCTGACTGTCTCAACAACGGACTCAGTGAAATTGATCTAACGGTGAAAACGCCGTTTACCCGCGACAGGACGGAAAGACCCCGTGCACCTTCACTGCAACCTGGCATTGGATCTTGGCTTACGATGTGTAGAATAGGTGGGAGGCTTTGAAGCCGGGACGCTAGTCTCGGTGGAGCCAACGTTGAAATACCACCCTTTGTGCGCTCGGATTCTAACCTCGATCCGTAATCCGGATTAGGAACATTGCCAGGCGGGTAGTTTGACTGGGGCGGTCGCCTCCTAAAGAGTAACGGAGGCGCGCAAAGGTTCCCTCAGGCTGATTGGAAACCAGCCGTTGAGTGTAAAGGCAAAAGGGAGCTTAACTGTGAGACCTACAAGTCGAGCAGATGCGAAAGCAGGCCTTAGTGATCCGGTGGTTCTGTGTGGAAGGGCCATCGCTCATCGGACAAAAGGTACGCCGGGGATAACAGGCTTATCATGCCCAAGAGTCCATATCGACGGCATGGTTTGGCACCTCGATGTCGACTCATCGCATCCTGGGGCTGTAGCAGGTCCCAAGGGTTGGTCTGTTCGCCCATTAAAGCGGTACGTGAGTTGGGTTCAAAACGTCGCGAGACAGTTTGGTCCCTATCCGTCGTGGGCGCTGGAAATTTGAGGGAAGTCGCTCCTAGTACGAGAGGACCGGAGTGAACGAACCTCTGGTGCGCCGGTTGTCACGCCAGTGGCATAGCCGGGTAGCCAAGTTCGGCATGGATAACCGCTGAAAGCATATAAGCGGGAAGCCATTCCCAAGATAAGATTTCCCTAAAGGCCCCTCGAAGACTACGAGGTTGATAGGCCAGATGTAGAAGCGCAGCAATGCGTGGAGCTGACTGGTACTAATAGGCCGTTTGGCTTGACTTTAATTTAATTTAATTCCGTCCAGCTATCTATTGATCAGCCCAAATAAATTTAATTGCCGGTGACAATTGCGGGAAGGTCACACCCGATCCCATACCGAACTCGGAAGTTAAGCTTCTCTGCGCCGATGGTACTATTCAGGAAACTGAAGGGGAGAGTAGGTCGTTGCCGGCTATAACATTAAAAAGCCTCGTGCTGGAGTAATTCCCGGTCGAGGCTTTTTTTTCGTCCAAAAATGCCGCCGCACATGGTTTTCCGGCCCATGCATCGTTGTTACGCGTTTAACCACGGATTGGCTGAACAAAACACTCGGTTGAGCTGCCGGATCTCAGCGGAACGAATAATCAGATATGGCCGATTTCTGCTTCGGTGCGTTTCTTTACGTGCGCCATGGCGGCTAGTTTTATTTTACTGGTTAAAATCTGGGTTGCGGTCGCCAAGCCCTGGTACATTTTCAGGTCTTCCTTGTCGATGACGTCGAAAGCGCCGATTTCCTGCGCCCGCAAACGCTGGTTGCTCCCTTTTTGCGCCACGGAGCTGACTACGATGACCGGCAACGGCATGTGGATCATCAGTTTTTTCAGGAAGGTGACGCCATCCATCTTAGGCATGATGATGTCGAGCGTCAGCACGTCCGGATTAATTTCGAGCATCAGGCTGCGGGCTTCATAGGGATCGCCCGCCTCGCCAACCACATGGATTTCCGGGTCGACCGATATCGCTTTCGAAATGATTTGGCGGATGGTAGGAGAGTCATCCACCACCATGACGCGTATCTTCCGGCCGATCATGTCTCTCTTCTTTTCTTCAAGCTGTTTGGTCATTTCGGATTTTTCGATGAGCCGCAAGTCCACATTGCCCGTGAATGTATTGAAAAATATTTTTCGGCCGTTTATGCCCCCCGTGTCCATTGTGGCGATTTTGATGTTGTGTGCCTCCAGCAATGAACGGGCTATTTCAATGTTTTTCTCTCCAATCCCAACGCCGGCGTTTAAATGTCCCACCACCGCACCACCGCCATATATCCGGGCGATGAGATTCCTCTTGTCAGTGTCAAGTTTCAACATCATCTCCACCAGTTTGTCGATGGCAAAGTCGCCATATTTTCCTTTCATCTCCTCAATTTTGAGGCCGGTGGGGAGCATGTAGTGGTTCATGCCGCCAGCTTTGAGTTTTGTATTATAAAGGCATATCGCCACGCACGAACCCAGCAAGGTAGCGATGATGGCTGGCTGGCGGGATATCGCCATTTCACCGGGTAGGACAAATAACCGTTTTTCTTCCATAAAATATGGTGTTTCCTATGTTGAAGACTGTTCCACTATTCCCTGGATGTCAAGGATCATGGCCAGCCTGCTTCCATCATATACCGAAACCCCTTCAAAGGGAGAAGGGTGACGCAGCGTCTGTATTCCAAGCGGTTTATAAATTATCTGCCGTTGGCCTATCACATTGTCGACCAGAAAACAGGCCTTTACCTTTTTCCGTTGAACCATTACCAATATACCGTCCTCGGGGTTTTCCGATTTGCCACTGATGCCGAGCAGTTTGTGCAACCGCACCAGCCTTACGATCTCTCCGCGCCGGCTAATGACCTCGGCATCTTGCTCAACGGTGTAAATGTCGCGTATGTTAGGCCGGAACGATTCAAGAACCGACTCCACCGGGATAAGAAACACGCTTTTCCCGACCGCCACGGCAAGACCCTTCTGGATGAGCGTGGTGTGTGTGAAAGGAATGGTCATTCTGACCGCCAATCCCTTTCCTGGCTGATTCTCCAGTTTTACGGAACCTCCAATGTCCTGAACAGTGGAGAGAACCACATCCATTCCTACGCCACGCCCCGATGTCTCGGTTATTTGTTCGGCACTGCTGAATCCGGGGGTAAAAATCTGCATCAGCAGTTCTTTCTCCGGCAAGGCCTCAGCCTCGGCATGACTCATGAGTCCTCTTGCAACCAGGATACGCCGGATTTTGGAAGGGTCTATCCCTCGGCCGTCGTCTTCCACCGCAATGGCGAGCATGCCACCTTGCGGGGCGGCAACAAGGCGAATGGTTCCTTCTTCATCCTTGCCCGCTTGCCGGCGTTCTTCGGGCAGTTCGATTCCATGGTCAATGCTATTCCTGATCATATGAACCAGGACAGTCTCGATCTTCGCAACGAAACTTTTGTCCACAGCCGTGTCTTCCCCCTCGATCACAAGCCGAACGCGTTTCCCGAGGGCCATTTGGGTATCACGCACCATGCGGGGAAGATTCTGGAACGCCTCTCCGATCGGCACTTTGCGGATTTCATAGAGGTCGCGTGAAAGCGACTCTGATAGCTCCTGAAGTGAACTGATGGCGTCTTTCAGGGAATTCATCGTTCGCGCTTTTTCCCCCTCGGCGAACTGGGTTTGCAGATAGTTAAAAAATTCCGATATGGTGACCAATTCGCCCGCCATGTCAATGGTTTTATCCAGCGCTCCTTGATCCACCTTTATCTGGGGTCCCCGGGCATATTCCGCCGATTCGGCCTCTGTGCCGTTTTGCGGGTGTAAGGCGGTCTTCCCGGCCGGTTCAGGCCTGATCTGCGAAAGCATGGCGCGATACTTGATCCATGCCTCTTTAGTGATCTGTGCCAAAATGTCATCAAAACCGGTTTCATCGTGGTAAAGCATTTCCAGGTCGTCACGAAGATTTTGCAGCAATTCCACCGGCTCATTTTGGCTTTGTCCGTTGTGTTTTGAAATCAGTGACTCCAGGTCGCCAAAAACGATAGAGGAATAATTTTCGCTGGATTTTCCAGTCTCGACATCAGCCAGTATTCCCAGCACGCTATAGTACTCGCGCGATACGTCCACTCCGTCGAGCATCAACGGATCTCCCACGCTCGTGCGCCGGTCTGCAAGCAGTTTTGGGGCGGTTCGCCGTATCAGGCCAAGCATTTCCCGCATCGGTTCATCGGTTTTCAGATGCTCCTTGATCTCTTGGCGGTTGAGAAATTTAAGCATCTCGATCCGAAGCTTTTCGTTTACCCTCTCGTTGCCACCGGATTCCAAAAGAGAATTAAGCTCGGTGATATACCCTTCCTGCTCCGGGGAAAGTTGTTTTTCCTTGAGGGTGCGTTGCAATACCCCAAACATGGATTTCAGGTGATCGGTGCCACGCAATACAAGATCGGTGACCTCGGTGTTCATCTCCATCTCTTTATCGCGGACGCGGCTCATGAGGTTCTCAAGGCAGTGGGCTACCATCTTGATACCGGTAATGCCAAAGAGGGAGCAGTTGCCTTTAAGGGAGTGCATACCGCGGAAGATGTTATCGATTATTTCGCGGTCGTCCGGATGTTGCTCAAGCCGTAGCAAGTCCTTTTCAAGGCTTTGGAGTGTTTCGGTGGCCTCAGCCAGGAAGTTATTAAAAATCTCCTGTTCGCTTGTCTCTTTCATGGCACAATCTGTCTGTAATCAAGCCAAATTATATGAATTGTGGAAATTTCTCCATGTAATTGCATAACATCCGGTAACAGTATACACCAACGGTATTTTTCTCCCTTCATTATTGTATTGTTTCCTGTCAATTATCCGTGACCACATGATCACATGGATATTGATAGGCCCCGTCTCTTTGGAGACACGGTTCCGTTGATTCCCGTTTCCGGCCACCTGCGGTATGAGGTATAATCCAACATCTATGGCGAAGGTTATCATCAAGCTTAATAACGAGGTGGTGAAAGAACACCCCCTCGACCAAGGGGTTGTTTTCGGCCGCGAAATGGGGGATATCGTCCTGAAAAACCCTGCCGTTTCGGCAAAGCATGCCCGGATAGCGGTTGAGAGAAACCATTTCATTTTGCACGATCTCAAAAGCACTAACGGCACCTTCGTCAACAAGGGGCGGATTACCAGCCAGGAATTGCATCACGGGGATGTCATCAACATTGGCAAATTCGAGATCCTTTTTATCAACGAAGAAGAAGCAAAAACCGCATCGGACTTTTTTGGCACGGCGGAGGTTGCCGGTATGACCGTCATGATCAATTCCGACGAGATGATGAAGCAGCAAAAAGCCAAAGAAGAGGAAATGAAACGAAAAAGCGAGGCGGCGCAGCTTTTTGTCATAACGGATCAAAGTGCCAGCAGTTCTGGCAGACTGACATTCCACAAGCTCGATAAAGAAATGACACTGCTTGGATCCGGCGACGGTGCTGACATTAAGACGCCCGGTATTACCATTGGAGCGATCGCCGCCGCCATCATCCGGCGCGGGGGGAAATACGGCATTAAGCCGATGGGGGGATTTACCAAACCGAAGCTGAATGGAGAAAAACTTTCAGGCGAAAGAGATTTGAAAAATAAGGATCGGATCGAATTGGGCCAGTACCAGTTTGAATTCCGGATATAGTCCCCGCGCCGCGCCCACAACCTTATGGCACGAACCTCAGTTTCTCCCGTATTGACCTTTGACTATCTTGTTATAGGTTCCGGCATGGCGGGGCTGATTTTCGCCCTTGAGGCAGCCCGTGCCGGACGCGTGGCAATCATCACCAAACGGGAAATAAAGGAATCCAACACACAATACGCTCAAGGCGGAATCGCGGCAGTTACCTCGCTGGATGACAGCTTTGAGCTTCATGTGCAGGACACGCTGAGGGCGGGGGATGGGCTTTGTCGGGAAGACGCGGTTCGTCTGCTGGTGGAAAACGGCCCCGCGGCCATTGATTTTCTCATCGGCGCCGGGGCGCGTTTCACCCGGCAAGACGGCAGCCCCGGCGCGCCTCTTTCGCTGCACCGCGAGGGGGGGCATAGCAAACGCCGCATCATCCACACCGAAGACCTTACCGGACAGGAAATTGAACGCGCACTCATCAATGCCGCGCGGATGGAAAAAAACATCACCATTATGGATTACCACACCGCCATCGACCTCCTCCTGCAATCCAAGATAGAAGGAACGGGCCAGCCGGCG
>JAKAGL010000163.1 GCA_021815535.1 bacterium | reverse complement strand
TGAGCAGCTTGCCGGTTTTCTTGGCTTTCTTGATCATCATCTTGGCGTCTTTTTCCGGCACCCCTTCGGTGATCATGGAGATCGACTTGATGCTGGGGTTGTCCATCGCTTCCATCGCGGCGGCCGCGGCGCGAGCCGGGCCGATGTATACCAATGCGGTGTTGATGGTTGAGTGATTGGCGGTCGCTTCGCCCAAAGTGGCGTAAATCGGTACCGCGACAATCTGGCTTCCGACCGGGATGTCGTATGTCTTGCCGGCGTCCGGCGGATAGACAAAGGCTTCAACATAGAAGGGGAGGCGGCACAGGTGGCAGAATTCCCCCATACGCCGCGCGGCGTTAACGGCGGCTTGGCCGCCGAGTATTACGACTCTCGTATTTTCATTTGCTACAATAGCCATCGTTCTGCTCCTCAGACTTTCTTCTTGCCGAGCGCCATATCGACGATGTCGGTCAGCGGGGTATAGCGGTCGAACACTTCAATGTCGAAGCCTTCATTTTTCAGTTCGCGCATGGCGGCCAGGCCGATGGCCTCATTTGGGCCACCGCGGCGCACCCAAATCTTCACGCCTTTGAGGAGCCCTTTGTCCTTCGCGTTGCGGAAGCCCGCGATGATCCCCTGGAACGTCACTTTCACGTCGGTAAAGTTGGCGATGGCGCCGCCGACGATGATGTGCTTAATGCCGTGGAGCGCGGCAACCCGTTCCGTCAAAGCCTGCACGGCCCACCCTGGCGGATCACCCGAGTATTCGGAATAGTTCGCAATCGTACCCCCCAGATTGACGACCGCATCGGAGTAGAACACTGATGCCCCGCCGCCGGCCGGCAACAGCGCCACTTCACCGCCGGGGATCTCGATCAGTTTTACCGATCCCTTCACTTTGGAATCGATTTCCATGATCTCTTTTTCGGAATCGGTGTAGGCGCGGCCGAATTCCGCGGCCCAGTTGAAATTCCAGTCCTTGTGGCGGAAACGGGCATCACCGTCCAACATGGTGACCGCATCCAGCGCCACCACGTCGCCAGTCCTCTTGTCTACGACGACGGGATTGATCTCTATATATTGACCGTCTTCGTTATCGAACATATCGAACAGTGAATGTGCGCAGGCGGCCATTTTTTGCGCCAAGTCGCCGGTGAAGCCGCACCGTTTGGCAAGTTCAGTACATTGACCGGGCGCGGATTTTTCGCCCACTTCAACGAAGTTCCGTTGCACCTTGTCCCAGTTGGCTTCCACTTCTATGCCGCCAAATTTTGCCATCAGGATTTCGGCCCCTTCGCGGGTTGACTTGACGCAGAGGTAATATTCCTCGGTGTGTTCAATCATTTCGGCTACGATAACCTGCGATATCTTCATGCCGTCGACTTCGCGGGCAAGAATTTCTTTCGCGGCAGCCTTCACCCCGGCCAGATCCAGGTTTACTTTCACCAAACCCAATTTGAACCTGCCACCCAATGCCTCGTGCGCTTTGGCGACCATCTTGGCGTTTTTCATCCACGGATTGGCGGCCGCCAGCGTTTCAAGCTGATCGGGATCCGAGATGACGACATGATGGGGTACGTTGATGCCCCATTTCTGGAACAATCCCATTGCGGGGCCTTCTAGCAATTTGGCCACTTTGTCCTCCCTATATATAACACCTTGAGTTTTTATCGTTAACGCTGACCAGGAAGTTATTGATCATGAGAAACGGATTTACTCCCCCCGGCGCGAGGTATTTTCACTTAAAATGTCTACCATGTCAAATGTTATCGCATGCCAAATCCACTATGGATTCAGTGGCGGAAAACATGTTACTATTCACTCCTTATGGAAGAAAAAAAAGGTTTGTGGATCGTTACCATGACTAAGAAGTTTCTCAAGTCGCTTTTTTATGTGGTGGTGGCGGCGTTCTTCTTTGGCGCCGGGTTGGGGTTGGTTGCTACATGGCGAACGCCAGCCGTGGCCGCTGAAAGCACCTATGAAAATCTCAAGGTTTTTGCCGAAATAATGTCTCTTGTCCAAAACTACTACGTTGAGGAAAAAACAAGCAAGGAACTGACCGAAGGAGCCATTCATGGCTTGTTGCGCGTGCTTGACCCGCATTCGGCCTATATGGACCGCGATTCCTACAGTGCGCGGAAACAGGAAACCGAAGGGCAGTTCGGCGGGTTGGGGATCGAAATCACCATACGGGACAATTATGTCGTCATCGTTTCTCCCATCGAGGATACGCCGGCCGAACGGGCGGGGTTGGTCTCGGGGGACAAGATCATCAAGATCGACGGAATCGTGGCCAAGGATATGGACATTATGGAAGCCGTGAAACGGATGCGCGGCAAGGTGGGTACCTCCGTCAAACTGACCATCTACCGAGAACAAGGCGATAAGACGTTCGATGTTGATATCGTGCGCGCCATCGTGAAGGTGAAGTCGGTGAAATATGGCATGATCGACAGCGATACCGGGTATCTCCGCATCCTGAGCTTTACCGCTGAAACCTCGCGCGATACACTGGCGGCCCTGACGGAACTGAAGGGCAAAGGGATGAAACAACTCGTTCTCGACCTGCGCAACGACCCGGGCGGCCTTTTGAAAGAAGCGGTGGAAGTTTCCCAGCTGTTTATCAAGGAAGGGGAAGTGATCGTCAGCACCCGCGGCCGCACGAGCGACCAGAACAGCCGTTTCCTTTCCCAGGACAAAGACGCTGATACCCTAACGCCGGTTGTGGTGCTTATCAACGCCGGTTCCGCTTCGGCATCCGAGATCGTTTCAGGCGCGCTGAAGGATCATCACCGCGCGGTTATCGTGGGAGTGCGGTCATTCGGCAAGGGATCGGTGCAGACGGTGCGCGAACTGAGCGATGGCAGCGGCCTGAGCCTCACGACCGCGCGTTATTTCACTCCTGCCGGCACCATGATCCACGGGATCGGCATAGAACCGGACGTGGAAGTGAAGATGAATGTTCCGGCGGGAACCGAACAGGGGCCGGAACCGATACGCGAAAAAGACCTGATGGATAGTTTCAACGGCACGCGCGATGTGCGCCAGGACCGCCTTGAACAGTTGAAAGAAAAGTCCGCCGCCGACAAAGCGATAATGAAGGAAAAAGAAAAAGAGCCGTTGGAAAACTTCAAGAAGATATTCGATATGGAAAAAGACAACCAGCTTCAAAAAGCGGTGCAGATCCTTAAGGACCGGGCAACCTACAATCACCTCAAAGAGCAGGGAGGCAAGAAGGCCGCCTGAGTCCGTTTATCGAATGAACGCAGCCGCCGGACGGATAACGCTGGCGGCTGTTTTGCTTTTACTCCGGAAAGCCAGCTGATGAAGAAAAAATCCGCCCGTGCCTTCAGCCGCATCATTGGGGTGGTGGCGTTGCTTGCCGTTTTTTTCGCGGCGGGCTATTTTTCGGCCCGGTTCATTGCCCATCGCCACGCTCCGCCGACGGAACCGGTTCTTGCCGCCCGGCAACAACCCCAGGGCAATGCAGGTTCAGAGACCGCGTCACCTTCGCGGAAGATGAGTCCACCGGTGCCGGAGTTGCCAGGCAGACAGCTGGCGATTATTATCGATGATATCGGCATCCGGCGCGAGCCGGTTGAAAGATTGCTGGCGGCTGGCATCCCGCTTACGTTCAGCGTAATGCCGGATCAACCCCACACCAAAGACCTTGCCGCCCGCATCGCCGCTACCGGGCAGGAGGTGATGCTTCATCTGCCAATGGAGCCGGAGAACGAAAGAATGAACGACCCGGGAACCGGAGCATTGCTGGTAACGCAACCCGATCAAGACATCCGCGCCATCATAGCGCATGATGTGGAGCAGATGCCGCAGGCCAAGGGGGTCAACAACCATATGGGAAGTCTTTTCACACAGAATGAACGCAAAATGGAAGTGGTGCTGGCGGAGTTGAAAAGGAGGGGGCTTTTTTTTATCGACAGCCTTACTTCCCCCGCCAGCGTCGGTTTTGCAGTGGCCCGGCGGATGGGGCTGAAGACCGCCGCCCGCCGTATTTTTTTGGATGATGACAACAATGGAGATGCAATAGCCCGGAATCTTCGGCTTGCCATAGAATTGGCCGCCAAAGAAGGGAGTGTGGTGGCGATAGGCCATCCGCATCCGGCAACGGTGGCGGCGATTGAAAAACTGAAGGACGATCTCGTCAAGGCCGGGGTGAAGCCGGTATTCGCCTCGCAGGTGGTGCGCTGATGCTGGTGTTGGGCCTCGAGACCTCGTGTGATGAAACCGCCGCGGCGGTGGTACGCGGCGGCATACAGGTGCTCTCGAATGTCATTGCCAGCCAGCACGATATTCACCGGCAATACGGCGGCGTTGTGCCGGAGCTGGCCTCGCGCCGCCATGTGGAGAACATGCCGGTCATCGTGGGGGAAGCGCTTGACCGCGCGGAAGTAACGCTTCAAGATATCGATCTTTTTGCCGTCACGCGCGGGCCGGGACTCCTTGGCGCGCTGCTCGTCGGTCTTTCTGCCGCGAAAGGGATGGCGTGGGCCTTAAAAAAACCGCTGGTGCCGGTCCATCATCTTCATGGGCACATCGTGGCGGCCCGGTTCAATCACGAGCTGGTGTATCCGCATCTCTGTCTTTTGGTATCCGGCGGCCACACCTCCCTTTACAAGGTCGATGGCCCGGTGACGATGACCGAATTGGCGTCCACGCGCGATGACGCCGCGGGAGAAGCGTTCGACAAAGTGGCCAAGATGCTTGGCCTCGGTTTTCCCGGCGGGCCCGCGGTTGAGCGTGCCGCGAAGGAGGGGGATGAAAAGGCGGTACCGTTCACGAAACCGCGGGTGAAGGGGAGCGCGCTTGATTTCAGTTTCAGTGGTCTGAAAACGGCGGTACGCGAGGCGATGAAAAAAAATCCGCGTGTGGCTGACGTGGCGGCGTCTTTTCAACGGGTGGTGACTGATACATTGGTGGCGCATACGGTGCGGGCGGCGGCGCAGTTTGATTTTAAGGAAATCGTCATTGCCGGGGGTGTGGCCGCCAACAGTCATCTCCGTTCCGGCATGACAAGGGCGGGAGAAGAACACGGCCTTCGGGTAGTCTGGCCCTCGCCGATTTATTGCACCGACAACGCGGCGATGATCGCCGCCGCCGGTCATTCTCTCTATCAGGAAAAACCCGATGATCCCCGATGGCACGACTTTAATGGTCTTGATGCCATCGCCAATCTGCCGCTGGAAACGATTGGGGGTTAAATTGTCCGGGAGACGGGAAAAACGCGGCGGTGTCGGGTATTCTTAACCGGCGGCGGCGCCCCGATTATCACGGCAAGGGACGCGACCGGTCAGTTGGCCGGCGTTGCGGGTGGAAGGCTTTTTTGCTTCGGCGATTGTTTCACAAAATAGATGGCGACCGCGAGTGAGCTGGTGGCATCGTCGCGGCCCGGGACATTCTTTGTGAACTTCGCAACGTCACAAGTGCGCAGAAGGTAAAACACCCGTTCGCGGTGTTCTTCCAGCATGGCGGGCCACACCGCTGAAAGTTCGGTGGTGGTTTTTTCCAACACGTCCATGCCATATTCGCCATGGAGGTAGACTCGGATGGTGTCGGCGATGTGGGTGAAATATTCCTTGGCGCGTCCGGCGGCGTAGAGGTTTTCCGATTCCGCTTTTTCCAGTTCGGCGAGGGCGATCTCCACCGGTGTCCGGTATGGAACGGCGGGGGTTGTTGCGGCTTGCTGCAATTTGCGCTTTTTCAACAGATACGCCAAAAGCGCCAGAAGCGCCAACACCGTCACCAGCGCCACGGCGGGCCAGATATATTTTCTCCATTCGAAGACGGGGTCTATCACATCTCCGATGGGCATCAGCGCCGGATCTTTGTCGTCGGGTTTCAGCACCGAGCGTATCTCCACCGTGAGCGGGGGAGCGGTCACTGTTTCCGGTTTTCCATCAATGCCGGTACGCGAAACGGAATAGGCCGGAAGGGTGAGTGTGCCGGTTTTGAATACCGTGAGGGTGAATACCGCC
>JAKAGL010000162.1 GCA_021815535.1 bacterium | reverse complement strand
GTGCTGGCGGCTATCGGAATGGCGGTGATCTCGTCCACGGCGGGTTGCGCGGCGTTCCTCATCCAGCCGCGGATGGATGATATTTTCATCAAGAAGAACCGCGACCTGCTGACGCTGCTGCCGGCCGCCATTGTCGGCATTTACCTGCTACGAGGTGTGGGACGCTACTACGCCAGCATGCTGATGCAGAAGATCGGACAGTTGACGGTGCGCGACATCCGTAACGACCTGTACGCTCATATGCAGCAACTTTCCCTGTCTTTCTACCACCGCCACACCACCGGCAAACTGGTGTCTCGCATCGTGAACGACGTGAACGTGATACAGGACACCATCTCCATCGTTGTGTATGATCTGTTCCGTGAAAGTTTCACCGCCATCGCCCTGCTTGTGGTGTTGGTCTACCGCGATCCCAAGTTATCGCTGTTCGTACTGGTCACCTTTCCGTTCGCCGCGCTGTTGATCGGCAAACTGGGGAGGAAGCTGCGCGCCATCAGCCGCAACACGCAGGAACGGATGGCCGACCTCACCTCGCTGATGCACGAGGCGTTCTCCGGCGTGCGGGTAGTGAAAGCCTTTGGTATGGAGCGCTACGAGGTAACGCGCTTCAGGGAGCACAACGAAGGGTTTTTCCGCATGATGCTCAAGACGATAAAGATAAACGAAATATCCTCGCCGTTGCTGGAATTCCTCGGCGCGTTCGGCATCGGCGCAATCATCTGGTACGGCGGCATGCAGGTCATCGAAGGGCACAGCACCGTAGGGAACTTTTTTTCGTTCCTCACCGCAATGTTCATGGTCTTCGCGCCGATAAACAAGCTGAGCCGGGTGTACAACAAAATCCAGCAGGCGATGGGGGCCGCCTCCCGTGTATTTGAAATACTCGATACTCCCTCCGAGGTTGTCGATACGCCGGATGCAAAACCGGTTCCGCCAGTAGCGCGCGAAGTGCGGTTCGAGGATATTTCGTTTGCTTACCAAACCGAGCCGGTGCTGCAGAGGGTGAATATCGCCGTCCCCGCCGGCGCCATCCTCGCTATCGTAGGCACCAGCGGCGCGGGAAAATCGACGCTGGTCGACCTGATCCCGCGCTTTTACGACCCGCTGGAAGGGCGCATTCTATTCGACGGAGCAGATATCAGGCACGCCACCCTGGCATCGCTCCGCGCGCAGATCGGCATCGTGACGCAGGAAGTCTTCCTGTTCAACGACACGGTGCGGAACAACATTGCATACGGGCACAATGATATCCCGCAGGTACAGATAGAAGCCGCGGCCAACGCCGCTTATGCCCACGATTTCATCATGGAAATGCCCAACGGATACGACACCGTCATCGGCGAACGGGGCGCACGGCTGAGCGGCGGTCAGCGCCAGCGGATATCCATCGCCCGCGCCCTGCTGAAGAACCCGGCCATTCTCATTCTCGACGAAGCCACCTCCGCGCTCGATACCAAGTCCGAAATTGAAGTGCAGAAGGCCCTCAACAACCTGATGCAGAACCGCACCACCTTCGTCATCGCCCACCGCCTTTCCACCATCAAGAACGCCAGCACCATCATCGTGCTGGACAAAGGCAGTATCGCTGAACAAGGAACGCATGACGAACTGCTGAAGGCCGGAGGAGCCTATAAACGGGTTTACGAAATGCAGTTCACCCGTCACAACGATAGGGCCGCGGCGCAGGAATAGACGCGATGGATCAGAAAGAGATCATCGAGGGGCTAAAGCCGATCTGCCTGTGCAAGGGGATCAAGAAAAAAGTATTCCTGAAGCATATCGCCGCCGGCATCCAGACGCTGGCGGGGCTGCGCAAAGCGACCGGCGCGGGAAGCGGCAGTTGCGGCGGCAAACGCTGTACGCCGCGCATTCTCGACCTTCTCAAGGAAGCGGAGGAGAAAGAACATCACGCCCCGCCCCCGCATCACCATCACAAATAATCAACGGGTGCGGCAACCAGGCCAGAAAAATCCGGCGGCTGAAGCGCATAGGCTACTTGAGCGCCGCCATCTCCCCTTCCACCATCTTCATGAGCTGCCCCAGCATATCGAGCGAGAAATCGAATTTCACGCCGGCCGCCGCGAACAGTTCCTTTGGCCCCTTACTGCCGCCCAACGCCAAAGCCGATAGGTAGGCATCCACCGCTTTTTTTGAGTCGTTTTTATAATTGCGGTAGATCTGCAACGCGCCAAGCTGCGCGATGGCGTATTCGATATAGTAGAACGGCACTTCGAATATATGGAGTTGCCTATGCCATGCGAACTTCCGGATATTTATGTCGAGGCCGCTCCAGTCCACCCCCGCTTCGAACCGCGTTGATATTTCCAGCCACTTTGCGGCGCGCTCTTCGCGGTTATGTTGGGGGTTTGTGTATATCCAATGCTGAAAGGCATCCACTGTGGCCACCCACGGAAAGATGTCGACCGTCCGCTCCAGTTGCTCATACATGGCGCGTTTGGCGGCGGCGGGGTCATCGTAAAATACCGTCACATGTTCGTTGCCTAAAAGTTCCTGCGTCATGCTGGCCACTTCGGAAAACTCCATTGCGGCATGGCGATACCAAATCAGCGGATCGCGGCGGCATTGCAAGGTATGAAAAGCGTGCCCCCCTTCGTGCAACAGGGTCGTCACATCGCCGTGCAGCCCGGCCGCATTGGTGAATATGAAAGGTATCCGCCTCTCCTCGAACGTTGTCTGGTAACCGCCGGGCGCCTTGCCGTCGCGGCTGTCAAGATCCATCGTTTCACCTATGACGCTGAACATCGCACCCAGCCGCCGGTCAACCTTGTTGAAAATTTCGCCTGTGCCTTTCTGCAAGCGGGAAACCTCCTTGAACGGCTCCAGCGGAGGCCTTCCCAGCGGGTCAACGGCGGTATCCCAGGGCCGCAAAGAATCAAGCTTCATCTCGGCTTTCCGCTTTTCCATGATGTGGCGAACCACCGGTACCGCCGCTTTTTCTATCGCGTCATGAAAACGCAAACAATCATCCGGGGTGTAGTCGCGCAGTTTTGACTTGAACGCATAGGCACGGTAATCGGGCAAGCCCAGGTTTTGTGCATATTCGTGGCGTGTTTTTACCATTTCGTCAAAGAGGGCATCCAGCTTCTCCGTGTCCTGCAGCCTTCGCGCCGTGGTGGCGCGCCAAGCGCTTTCGCGCACTGTGCGGTCAGTCTTAAGCAGGTATCGGCCCATTTGCGGCATTGTCCGCTTCTCGCCGTCGAATTCCACGCTCCACGCACCGGTGATGGATTGGTACTGCTGCGACATTTCCGAAAGCTTGGTATCAAGCGGAATGTTCTTTTCGATGAACAGTTCGATACTGACGCCGATCATGAGCGTCAGCCGTCCGTAACGGCCGCCATCCAGCCTCACGTGGTAGGGTGAACCGTAAAATTTTTTATTTAGCGCATCGCTCCATTCGGACAGCTTGGGCTGGATTTCGCGCACGAATTGCAGGTAGGCATTCGTCTTGGCCTTGCTCTTCGTATCGCAGGTCATTGCAACGTAACGGAGGTTGTAATCCTCCCCTAGCACCGCCTCCAGTTCGGAATAATCCTCCAGCCAATCCTGCAATTCACCGGCGGAATGGAGCGGACGCTCCAGCAGGTTATCTACCCAAGGCTTTATGGCATCCACGCCGGTCACTGTGAAATCGGGCGGGAGAAATTTCCGCGAAAACGGTTTTAGCAGTTCTTCTTTTGTGTAATTCATGGTTTTGTATTTACCCTTTCCGGCGCGATAAGGCAAGTACGCCTTTCACGGGCACATTTTGTTTCTTAATAAAGGCTTCCAGCCGGAGCAATCCCTCGCGGATATCTTTCACGCCGGTTGCGTAACTGAAGCGCAGATGCCCTTCCCCCAAACGGCCAAAATCGGCGCCGGGAGTGACGGCAACCCCCGCTTCATTCAATATCCTGAACGCCAGCCGCTTTGAATCGCCATCCAGGAACGCGCAGGAGGTTAGCACATAAAACGCGCCTTGCGGTCCGGCTTTTACCGGAAAGCCGATCCTGCGCAAACCCTCCACCATCACCGTGCGGCGCTTGGCGTACTCCTTCCGCATTTTTTCGGCGTCTTTCAAACCGTGGCGCAGCGCCGCCAGCCCCGCTTCTTGCGATATCGCGCCGGGCGATATCTGGAAATTCTGCTGGACCTTCTGGATGGCACGGATGTATTCCCGCGGAGCGATGACATAGCCTATGCGCCAGCCGGTCATGGCGAACCGCTTGGAAAAGCCTCCGATAACGAATGCATTATCCGTGAATTCCAGAATCGACCGATCGCGTCCCACATACGACAGGCCGTGATATACCTCATCCGACACGATGGTGACGCCCAGTCCCCCGATCCGCCGCAACTCCTCTGGCGGCAACACGACGCCGGTTGGATTGCCCGGTGAATTGATGAGCACGGCCTTCGTTTTTTTAGTTAGCGCATTTTTAATCTTCGCGGCGGTCAGTTTGAATCCCTCATTCTCGAAGAGCGGTACAAACACAGGCGTACCGTCAAGAAAGGACACGTAGTTGGGATAACAGGCGTAATGCGGGTCGCCCATTATCACTTCATCCCCCTTGTTGAGCAGTGCGGCGAATGTGAGAAACAGCGCGGCGGACGAGCCATTGGCTATTACCACCCGCTCCGTCTCCACCTTCACGCCGTACTCTCTTTTGAAAAAGCGGCAGACCTCTTCGCGCAATTCCATCGTGCCAAGCGACGGGGTATATTTGGTTTTCCCCTCCCGAATTGCCCGGATGCCCGCATCTCCCACCACCTTCGGCGTATCGAAGTCGGGCTCTCCCAACTCAAACCGGATAATGCTTCGCCCGGCGCGCTGTAGTTCCTTCGCGTGTTCCGCCACATCCATTGCCATAAATGATGTGATGCCGCGCGATTTCTTGGACGCTTCGGGGTTGGACAACTTCTTCTTATTCATCAGCCCGATCAATCAAGCTTGCCAAAATGGTAGGCGACCACGGCGGCAGCGGCGATAACCGCCGTCTCGGCACGCAATATCAGCGGTCCCAGCCCCGCCGAAATAAAACCCTGTTTTTTAAGAAACGCCACCTCGTCATCCACAAACCCCGATTGCGGACCGATAAGCACCAACACGCTTTTCGGATTTTCCGCTGCGGCCAAAACCTCTTTCAGGGGCCGGCTTTTTTCCTCTTCCCATAAGACGATGCGCAGATCGGCTTCCGGCATCTCGTCCAGTTGCACCGGTTCCTCAACCGGCATCAATGAGTTCCGTCCGCACTGTTTGCTTGCCTCATGCGCGATTTTCCGGAACCGTTCCAGCTTGGCGGGTGAAATATCCATCCCCATCGAATAGCGGGTTACCACCGGCAAAAACCACGTGCAGCCCAGTTCAACCGCTTTCTGCACCGCGACTTCCATCACGGCCGCCTTGTTCAGGGACATTGCCAGAACCACTTCGGGAAGACGGCTTTTCTCCGCAAGCAGTTCTTCACGCGTTATGAGCGATACTTCGCCGCGGGTTATCGCCGTTATTTCAGCCCAAAAACCATTGCAGGGATCATCGCACACCTTCAGCCGGTCGCCTACGCGGTAACGCAACACATCGTGGATGTGTTTCGCGTCGGGCCCGGTGATGGCGAATTGAGCGCCAACCGCAAGGGTTTCCGACACAGGCCAGATTCTCACCGGTCTGCTCCGCCGCTTTAGCGTGAACCGTTGCCGTTGCTATTGGTGCCGCCCATATCGCCATGTTTGTACGCGCAGAGGGCGCTGCACATGGTGCAGACAGAATCGTCTTCCGGCTTGCTGCTGGCACGGTAGGCTCCTGCCTTCACCGGATCGATGGAACCTTTTACCTGATAATCCCAATCAAAGGTTTTGCGGGCGCGGGCCATTTTCACATCCCAATCCATCGCCCCTTTGATCCCCTTGCAGATGTCGGCGGCGTGGCCGGCAATGCGGGCGGCTATCACCCCTTCGCGTATGTCATCAACAGACGGCAGACGGAGGTGC
>JAKAGL010000161.1 GCA_021815535.1 bacterium | reverse complement strand
GAGCGGTCCCCCAGCGAATATAGTTCATCCGTGAAGTGAAGAACCGGTACTTGCGGAAATAGAATCCGCCAGCGCCGTCGTACATGTTTTTCAATACATGGCCGAGCACCAGCTCTGCCAGATCTCCATAGCGGGGATCAATACGGGAAGCGCGGGCAAGGCAGGAGATCGCCCCGGCGCAACTACGGATATCCAGCAGCGGAACCAAAGGAAGGTGACTGACACTGAAGGGGCGCACCGAACCGTTTTCTCCCACAAACGCGGCGGCGAACCAGGGAAGTCCCCGTTCCAACGCGCGGCCAGCCCCGGCGTGCCCCTCCGCCGCCCATGCCATCAAATGCTCCAGGACAAAGGCGCTGTGAAAACAATCGATGAAATTTTCCGAACCGGGAACGCTTCCCCGCTCGAAGTAATAAAAGCTTCCATCACCTTCTTGTTGAGCAAGAACATACTCTAAAATTCTTTCGCCGCGGGCGCGCCATTCCCCATTGTCAAAGTGTCTTCCCAGGCTCCAAAGCGCCGTAGCGGCGGCCGCATTGGCATTCACCACCCATCGTCTGTCAAGTGGGGTATATGTAACCCGGCAGGCACCGCCGATCAATTCCTGCGGGTTACAGTCATGGAAAATAAAACTCCCGATTTTTTTCAACGTTTCGCCGCTACTATCCGAATGCTCTTTCAGCAAATACGAGGCAAAATTCCATGAAAGCGGCACACAAGGGGTGCGCGCGGGGATCAACGTGCCGGTATACCAATCAAAGGGATGCCCGACGCCGACCCCATGAGTTGTTTTTCCCAGATGGCCGAGCATTTCGACCAAAAGGCGGGCGCGGTCTCTTTCGAACGTATCGTCACCGCTAAGCCGGTAATAGACCCCCATGGCATGCATGATCTCCGGCATCGTTTCCAACGGAGGGGAAGGAGCGGCGCGGTGGCGTAAGACCATCGGAAAAACGATATCGGCAACATAAGCGGTTCCAATAACCGGCAATGTTAGTGCATTACGATGGCGGCGCAATGATATTCCAAGCGGGGAGCCCCAAAAATCGTAATGGTCATACGACCGGTAACCCATACCGGCCAAGCGGCCGATGATGGTTTTCATTAGCACGGCCGGACCCAGCACCGACGTCAAATCCCTTCGGAAACCGGCTGTGCGGCTTTCAACTCGCGCAATAATATCGCCGCTCTGATCAGAAAAACCCCCCAGAAAAGAACAGCCTGAAATTTAACGATGGATTCCAGCGATCCGGCAAAATTGATAATGCCCACAACCTGCGCGACGGCCGCCAGCGCCCCGGGCACAAGGTATCCATATTGATGGCGGGCGAGGGAGTAATTGGATTCAACAAAAAGCAACGCAACAGCAACAGCAGCGAGCGTGTACCAGCCCAGAAATGGGGCAAGGGCCGGGTCGCTGGTCTTCAATATAAGCCGCAAATACCATTCTGGGAACAAAAATGCCACCGCGATAGCGCACAGCCCGGCCGCCAACACCAAGCCAAACCCGCGAAAAACGATGGAAGGGGATACCCCGCCCCCGGTTGTTGAGCCCGCCACCACGGCGGGAAACAAAGCGATGCCAACCACCTGGCCCAGCTGAAGCATCACTTTTCCGGCAACCGTAAACGCCCCGTAGTGCCCCGAAACTTCGGCCGACATGACGGAACGGATAAGAATCATATCCGCGTTAAGATAGATCAGGGGAAAAACCGTACCAGCCAACGCACTAAACAAAAAAGCGGCGGTTTCTTTGCGGGAAAGGCCGTGCGTCAAGGCCCCTTCGCCGGCTATCCTTGGCAGAAGCGCCAGATGCAATAAAACCACTGAAAGTAACGTTGAGAAAATCAGCGTGACCACCGCGTTGGATATCGAGTTCATTCCCACAGCTATTACCGTTGCCGCCAGCACTACTTTCAATACCCCCGCTCCGCCTATCCCCCCCGCAAAAAGCCAAAAATGCTGCAAGCCGCGGACGAAAGCCAGCGGCGGGGCTTGCACGAAATAAGCGGCTATCAAAAGGGCGGTCAATAGAGCGGCCGTACCTGATTCAATGTGCATCCAATGACTCCACCAAGTCGCGGTTCCGGCAACCACCATGCCTGAGACCAGGGCGGCGGCCACACTTTCTTTCATCGATCGGTCATACAGAGCGCGCATAGCGGTCTCGTTGTTCCGTGCCCTCAGTGCGGCCGCATGCCGCGCATAAAGCAAAATCATCCCTCCGGGAAGAACGGAAAAAATACCCTGAACGGCGAGGATCGCGCTCAGCATCCCAAAATCCCCCAGCGAGAGGGTTTTTCCCATCATGATCTGAAAAATGAACGATGCGGCGGAACCAATAAAAAGAGCGGCAAAAACAATCGCGGAGTTTTTTACCAGCATCGTGTTTCAGACGCGGAATTGCCGCCTTGCCCCCGCCGCCCGAGGGGCGGGATTAGACGCCCGCTTTTACCCCCGTAGTGGAAGAGAGCCGTTGTTTCATCATCTCGTAGGCGGCAAGCGGATCGGATTCGGCCAACCTCAAAAGACCGTCTATGAACCGCCCCAGATCTTTCACATCACACACGCGTGGACGAATCAATGTTATTTTCTGATGCGAGGTCGTTTGCCGTTCCTCGTCGCTATACATCAGCTCTTCATGCAACTTTTCGCCAGGACGCAATCCGGTGAACTTGATCTCTATTTCTTTCCCGGGGGCATACCCTGCCAGACGGATCATTTCCTCGGCAAGATCGACGATCTTCACCGGTTGCCCCATATCCAAAATCATTGTATTCCCAGACTCCCCCAACAATATGCTCTGCAGAATCAGCAGCACCGCTTCGGGGATCGTCATAAAATACCGCGTCGTCTCCGGGTGGGTAACCGTCAATGGCCCCCCGGCCTCGATCTGCGCCTTGAACATGGGAACCACGCTGCCGTTGCTCCCCAGAACATTGCCGAAGCGGACGCTCAAATACTTCGTCCGGCTCGTGGCCGCGCGGCACTGTACATACACTTCGCCCATCCTTTTGGTCCAGCCCATCACATTGGTCGACCGTACCGCCTTGTCTGTCGAGATGAAGACAAACGTCTGTACGCCATATTCATCGGCCAAATCCGCTATGTTGCGCGTTCCCCCCACATTGTTGATGATGGCCGAATCAACGTTCATCTCCATCATTGGAACATGCTTGTGCGCAGCGGCGTGAAAAACCAGGTGCGGCTTATGCTTCTCGAAGAGGGATGAGACCCTCCGCCGGTCCGTTACGCTGACGCAGCAGTAAAATACAGGGGTCATGAAGCCCCCCTTCTGAATATCCATCTGAAGGTAATGCAGGGGATTTTCACCGGTATCTATGCAAATCAGTTCAGCAGGTTGTGATTCGAGTATTTGCAGGCAGAGTTGGCGTCCGATGGAGCCTGCCGCGCCGGTTACCAGTACCCGCTTGCCGCGCAACATCTCCTCCACCCGCGAGTAATCGATCTTCACAGTATCTCGCCGCAAAAGATCGTCAATGTCGATCTTCCGCAACTGGCCGGCGCTGATACGCTGGTGAACTAGATCAAGGTATGGGGGCACCACCCGGCACGGCACTTTGCGCTCTTTGCAGGCGTTGAATACCCGTTGCACCGTTTCCTTGCCGGGATCATTGGCGATGATCACTTCCGTCACGGCGAAATCATCGATCAATGTATCAAGTTGGTGGCTGGTGCCAAGGTGACGGATGCCGTGAATTGCCGTCCCCTGCCGGTCCGGTTCGTCATCCACGATGCCCACCACACGGTACGGTGTGCTTTCCTGGGCGCTGAGGAGGCTCCGCAGAAGTATCTCGCCGCGCTCATCCGCGCCATATACCAACGTCCGTTTGCCGTTAACGTCATCCTCTTCCCACCAGCCATTCCCCAGCAGCTTGCGTAACACCCCCTGACGCAGTTGACCGGAATAAATGATGCGGATGCCGATACGGAAAAGGCTGACCAATATAACGGTATTCACTGCATCCAGCACAAAAAGTATGCGCGAAAAATCGGTTCTATGGGTGAACATGAGGAGAGCGACCGCCACCACGCTCCCCGCAGCCGTCGCCCGCACCACGTTAACCAGATCCAAAATGCCGGTAAACCGCCACGGCCCCTTGTGCAAGCCGCCGATAGAGAACATCGCAAGCTTTACTGGCACGACAAGCCATACCGTAAATACAAAAGATTCAAACAGGGCGGGAGTCAGGTTCTCAAATCTGAATACAAACGCCAGATAATATGACAACACAAGCAACAGCATATCGACTGCCACTACGATGATTTTATTCCGGTTTATTGCCAACACAAGCTCCCTTCCAATATCCGGTCAACCCGGGGCGGGTTCCAGCATTTTACCAAACCCTGTGTAACATCCTTAATCTATCACACATGCAAGACAAGACAAAAAAACGCTACTGATTTGCCAAATGGCAGGAACATCCGCGATAAGCCCACCAATGGAAATACTGAACAAAACAGATGGAAATAACCAAAAAACCGGTCCAACCATTCATCCAATCTGCAACAGATTGTGGCGGTAAAGTGCTATTCGTCTTGGGTGTCTCTTCCGGGTGGGGGGGGAATAAGCACTTGGCGTGGTTTTGCCCCATCCGCCGGTCCCACCATGCCGCGTTGCTCCATGGTCTCGATGATCCGAGCCGCGCGGTTGTACCCTATCCGCAGGCGGCGCTGCACCATGCTGATGCTGGCCTGCCGGGTAAGCGCCACCAATTCAACCGCCTGCTCGAAAAACTCTTCGTCGTCTCCCAGCCCCTCCTCCTCGGTACCGGCGGGCAGATCGGCTTTTTCCTGCATTTTGAGTATCTCCGCATTGAACTGCGGTTTGCCCTGCTTCTTCACAAACTCCACCACCCGCTTGACCTCGTCGTCCGAAACAAAGGGGCCGTGAATACGCTGCAAGCGGCCGCTTCCGGGAGGAAGGAACAACAGATCCCCCTTGCCAAGCAGTTTCTCGGCCCCCATCGAATCGAGAATGGTGCGGCTGTCGATGCGGCTAGTCACCTGATATGAAAGACGCGTAGGGAAATTTGCCTTGATGAGGCCTGTGAGCACATCTACTGAAGGCCGCTGGGTAGCCAAAATCAGGTGGATGCCCGAAGCCCGGGCCATCTGGGCCAGCCGCGCTAAGCTGTCTTCCACTTCCTTCGAAGCGACCAACATAAGGTCGGCCAACTCATCGATGATGATAACGATGAATGGCAGCTTCTTTACCGGCTCCTCTTCCTTAATTGAATCCGCCAATACCTCCCCATCCTCGTCGAAACGCTGGACGCGGACCTCAACATCCTTTTCCTTTTTACGGCGCTTGACCCTTTTGGCCTCTTCGTCAAGCTGCTCCTGAGCCCACTCGTTGTATCCGGCTATGTTTCGAAATCCCTTATCGGCCAGCAACGCGTAGCGGCGTTCCATTTCATTCACCGCCCAGCGCAAGGCATTGGCCGCTTTCTTCGGATTCGTCACCACCGGCGAAATGAGGTGCGGAATACCGTCATAAATCGACAGCTCCAGCATTTTCGGGTCAACCATGATGAAGTTCACTTCGTCCGGCCGCGCCTTGAACAAAATCGACATTATCATCGCATTCACGCCGACCGATTTACCCGAACCGGTGGAACCGGCGATCAGCAGATGCGGCATCTTTGCAAGATCGGCAACCACGGGCATTCCGCTGGTATCTTTTCCCAGCGCAATCGTCAGCTTTGAATCGGATTCTGTGAACGGCGACGCGGTGAGCATTTCTTTAAGGTTGACCGGTTCAACGTGGGCATTGGGCACTTCCACCCCAACCACCGCTTTTCCCGGCACCGGGGCCAGGATGCGCACCGACATGGCGCGCAATCCCATCGCCAAGTCATCGGCCAATGCGGCTATCTTGCTCACCTTCACGCCAGGCGCCGGCTCAAATTCATACTGTGTGATCACCGGCCCCGGCAACACCTGTGTCACCCTCCCCTCGATGCCAAAATCGGCC
>JAKAGL010000160.1 GCA_021815535.1 bacterium | reverse complement strand
TTCCGATCTTCAATTCCGGTGAAGAAGCGGTACGCCATATCCAACAGGAAATGGCCGATGTGGTGCTTCTTGACATGAATATGCCGGGTATTGACGGGTTGGAGACTCTGCGGCGGATACGTGAAATCGATCCCAGTTGCATTGTGATAATGGTTACCGCCACAGACGACATCGACGCGGCTATCGGGGCGATTCGGGCGGGAGCGGGCAATTTTCTCCGCAAGCCGGTGAACTTCTTCGAATTGAAGCATGCGATGGAATCGGAACTGGAGAAAAGACAGCTAAGAACAGAGATCCTTGAGTATCAGAAAGAGCTTGAGGCAAAGGTCGACGTACAGACAAAATCCATCCGTGAACTTTACCTTTCGCTTAAGAAAGCCAATTTTGAAATTGTCCGCTCGCTGGCGGAGACGATCGAGGCGAAAGACCCATATACAAAAGGACACTGCGTCCGCGTTACGAAACTGTCCTGCGCGCTTGGCAGAGAGGTCGGGTTGTCCGCGGACGAACTGGAGATTCTCGAATACGGCGCGCTCCTGCACGATATAGGAAAAATCGGGGTAAACGAGGCGATCCTTCATAAAACCACACCTTTGTCGGAAGAGGAGTTCAACGAGATCAAACAACACCCGGTGGTGGGGGATCGGATAATATCCGGCATAGAATTCTTAAAGAAGGTGGGGCCCATTGTGATGCATCATCACGAGCGGTATGACGGGAAAGGCTACCCTCATGGATTAACCAATGATGAAACCGGCCTGCTCACCCGGATCGTGATCTTGGCTGATGCTTTTGATGCCATGACAAGCGACCGGCCCTACCGGAATATGATGATGACGAATCAGGTCGTGGCCATTATCAGGGAAAATAGCGGGAAACAATTCGACCCGGTTCTAGTGGAACTATTTCTTGAGAAAAAGATATACCTCATGGATTTCATTAAGGGGCAGTAAGCCGTATCCCGCAGGGGATCGATGAAATCCGGCCCGGGTTCCTTAAGCCGAACGCGCCGGGCGCCTGCGTACCGCCTTCTGCGGGAATAACGAATAACGCGCCCCCGGGAAGATCACAGATCGTTCACGGCGGGATAGATGACGATTTTTGATCCTTTCCGCAGGGTATCAAGATATTTCAGCATGCGGCCATCAACGATGAGCCGGGACGCGGTTTCCCGCAATTCATTTGGGTCGCGTTCTTCGCGCCGGGTTATCGAAAGCAGTTTGAAAATGCTGTACCCTTTATCCCCTTTGACCGGCAGCGAGATCTCGTCCGGCTTCATTTTCATAAGCATCGCGTCGATGCTGGAGTAGGGATGGTTGCCAATGGTTATTGGATCGATGCGCCCGGCATTCACGCCCGCGTTCGGGGCGATTGAATGTTCGGTGGCAAGCGCGTAGAAGCTTTCGCCGTTCATGGCGCGTTGCCGCAGTGATTCAGCTTCCGGTTTTGACTTGGCGACGATCAGCAACACATTGGCGGTTTGCGGTTTGTAGCGCAGATAGCCGTTCTTTTCCAAGAACGCGGCCAGATCCTTTTCTGCGGGGGCAAAGCGCTTTTCAAGGTTTCGCCTGTGGATCACGATGGCCAGTACGCGGGCGTTGGCGGCCGTTTCATCGCTAAAGGCCTTGTCATTATCAAGGCCCGCTTCAAGGGCGGCGGCGGCGAACAGCTCTTCTTCCACCGATTGGGAAAGGATATCCATCAGCGCGTTTTTGTTGTTTCCGGATTGGGCGAGCGGTTCTTTGATGTCCTTGAAATAAATGCTGAATGATCTTGAGGAAACCAGGATGTCGTCATCGGTGAAGGAAGAGAGCGGCGCCGTGGCGACGGTGGGCACGTATTTGACCGCATAGGCATCGAACAGGCGGGCCGACTCTTTCTCAAGAACGTTGCCGCGGCGTTCTTTCACAAGCAACGCTCTCGCAGCTTCCATGCCGGTTTTCTTTTCTTTTGCATAGGCGGCGATCTCGGCATCGCCGGGGGCGACGGCGTTCAGGATCTTATTCCGATACAATTCCGCAAGATGGGAACGTCTGTCCGAATTTATTTCGCTGGTGAATTCCGGCGAAGCGGGAACGCCCTGTTTTACCGCGTCGTCATACAACAGCTCGGCGTCGATCATGCCTCCCAGCACTTCCATCACCAGCGTTTTTTGCGAACCGGTGGCGGGGATGCCGTTCGGCAGGGCATAGGGGGTGCTGTTTATGGTTTTCTTCAGTTCTTCGATGGTGATGATATGGCTATCCACTTTCGCGGCGGGGCTGTCCGCCGCGGCTATGACCGGTGAGAGTAACAGGAAAGCCGCCAGCATTGCGCAAAACGGTTTGATGGCCATGGTGCTCCCGCAAAATGTTTGTTCAAATGCAAATGAAAAACGGCTGGCGGCTTAAAACCGCCAGCCGTTTCATTATACCGCGCAATTGCCCGTTTACTTGGGGTTGGCTCCGCCAAGATCGGGGGCGATGGAATGCATGAATTCAACGGCAAGGGCATAATCGGTGCCTATCTTCTTGCCATTGTATTCCCGTTTCTCGGCGACGGTCGGTACGCCGCCTTTGTTGGTAACGTGGCAGGCGGCACACTTGACCGGGCCATGACTGCCGTCCGGGTTCATCGCCGCGGCCTGGTTGAAAGTGGTTTGGTCCACTTTGGGATTGGCCGGGTAAAGCCCGTGTATCGACTGGTGGCACGCCTGGCAGGCCAGCCCGGAGTGTCCCTTGGAGTAGCGCATCAGGCTGTACTTGCCCGGCTGGTTGATCGGGAAAGCGACGCCGCCCTGGCCTTCGACGAACGGAGCGGTGTGGCAGTCGGCGCAGTGCGGTTCGCCGGCCGAGAGCCAGTAATCGCGGCCGTTTGTCGCTGCGGAGTAGGGAACCGCCATGCCCCCTTCGATCTTGTCGCTGGGGTTGGCGGAAAGTATCTGGACGTTGACGTCGCCGTCTTCATCCTTTGTCACCACCGGGCCGCCGTTGGCGACCTTGATCACCGCGATATCGGGTACGGTGCGGACTTTGCCCCATGTCTGCAATACGCCGTTGTCCGCATCGGTCACCTTCGGATCGATATAGCGGTCGATGAGGGTTTTCTCGTCGACGCCGATGGCTTCGGCTATCTGGGCGAGCGACTTGTTGCGCAGCGTTTCCCCGTCGCCCGGCTTAAAGGCCGATTTCAGGTTGTCGCGCTGATAGAGTTCACGCGAGAGCTGGTTGTGGCAGTTGGTGCACCAGATACCTTTGTATTTGCCCCCTTCGGTGGAGACGTTGGCTTTCAGGTATTGGCCGATGGCGTTCAGGTGCTGTCCGCCTTTCAGCTTCCGGCTTTCGGGATTGCTGTGCGCATCGCGTCCCACAAAGCAGCCGCCGGCCGCATCGCGGTTATCCGCCTTGGCGAAGGCGTTTTCCCCGTTCTTGGTGATCGGGTAGCCCTTCATGCTCCGGTCAAACCGGTGGGCGGGGTGGCACCCCTGGCAGGAACCGGTGCGTCCCTTGCTGTCCGGCAGCGGGCGGTTTTTGATGTGGGCAAAGTGCAGCGCTTCGGTCAACGGCATGATCACGCGGCTTTTGTCTTCATCCTTGGCGCCGGGCACCGCTTCGCCGACCGTTTTGGAGGAAAGCCGGGCGATGACGTTATCCGCGTGGCATTCCTGGCAGAGGACTGCCTGGCGGCCCAAGCGGTTGTTGGTGGCTTTCGGGTTGTAGTTTTTCAGGAAATCGGTGCCATGCTTGGCATCGTGAATCTCCATGATGGAAATGGCGGTGGCCTTCAAGCTGGCGAACCAGTTCGATGCGCCGACCGACTTCCAGTAATTCATTTCATCTTTGTACTTATTATACTGAACGCCGTTCGCGTTCGCGTTCGAGTGGCAGTTAAAGCAGTTGGGAACGTCGATCGGGTTGGTGCCGACATACGATACCGGCTTGCCGGTGGCGGAGTCGATGACCGCTTTGCCGGTTTTTTCGTCAACCAGGGTTACTTTGGCTTCCTGATAGGGCTGGATATCGGTTTCTTCCAGCCGGAGCATCCCTTTTTCCACGTCTTTATCGTAGAATCCGGTGAGTGGCAGGCCGAGGGCATCCCATATGCCGGGATTGGTCAGCACGATCGGCACGTTATCCAGCACGGGGCTTTTAGTGAACACAACGGTTCCCTTGTCGCCGGAGTAATGCAGGAATCCGTTGGAAACCGGCTGGCCGGAAGGGCCTGCATCCTGCGGGATCGGGAGTTCAACACCAACGCGCAGTTTTTCGCTGTCTTTGCTGGTTCCTTTGGGGTTGCTTCCCGCAAGGTCGGCATAAATGTAAAGGTGGCGGAAGTAGGCGTTGGCAACGCTTTCGTTCGGTTCGTAGGGATTTCCGTTACCATTGATGTCATACGGGGCGTTCCAGTATGCCATCTTGTTTCCTTCGGAGTAGGAGTTGCCGACATGCTCGTAGTGCAGTTTGAACCGCTTGCTGCCGTCAACCAGCACTTCGGGATTCTTCGGATCGGACTCAAGGAGCTTCGGGAGCTTATCGGGCCCCTTGTCCAGTCTGCCGTTACGCACCACCTGGGCTTGCACGGAGTTATAAGGGGGAAGAACGCAACAGTAGGTGAAGTCGAATCCGGTGCAGTGCATGCCAAGCTCGTAGTTGATCGAGATGACATAGTCGTGTCCCTTGTCCTTGGCCGCTTCCGCCACCACCGGCTGCGCTAGTGCGCCAAAACCGAAGACGGCGGCCGCCAGGAACAAAGGCATTCTGAAGATTGCCCGCCACTTGTTCATGAAACCTCCTTATTAAACCCCTGTTTAGACCAGCGGAAGGTGCCGTAAAAATTCCCGAACCCTCCCAAAACCAGTATCTTTACATTCAATACATTATCCATCTGTTTTCATATTTCGGCGGATAAAAAATACTTTATGGCTATATAAATGCTTCATATATGCCTCAATTGGTCAAGCTTTTCATGGTTTCCTCTATGTCCGCCGGGGTGGACATGATCTTGCCGAAGGTGCCCATGGTCAACTGCGGCCAATGCAACGCGATACGGTATCTGCCGTGCAACATGGTGGATATTTTGTCCACCAGGATTATTTCATAGGGGAGGGCGGCAAGATGGTCTTCCCCGATGATCGGCAGGAAATGCGGCTCGCCTTTTTCTTTGTCTTCCAAGGCTATGCCAAACACGGCGGTTTTTCCCGATTGGTTGATAATTTCGTAGACTGGCGCCGCGCCTCCCTTTCGTTCGGCAAGGCTTTTCCGGATTTTTTCCACCCCTTCATCGAAAGAGTGGAATTTTTTAAGCCAGACGGGGTCGTCAAAATACTCCATGCCGAACATGTAGTGATAGTGCGCCAGTTCTTTGGGGCTCAATTCGCCGCCAAAGGGGGTGAGGTCCTGTTTGACGGCGACCTGAAGCGCCTGTTTCACGAGGTCGTCTATCTTCATGAGCGGCGTTTCGTGGCCCGGAAATTCTTTCATCAGGTAGGCCCGGAAAAGGTAGGCTGGATTGACGATGGAGACGGTGGTGTGCCCCCCGGTTTCCATCAGGCCGATCTTGAGCGCCGCGGCAAGAAGACCGCGGTCCTTCACCTGCGCCAATTCATCCTGAAGCGCCTGGCTGGAAAACACGATCACTTTCAGCGATGGCTTCCCTTCGGGGCTGTATTCGCCGATGATGGCGAAGCCGGCGGTTTCGAGGGCATCTTTCACTTTCCGGGCGGTATCGGAGATATTCAGTTCGACCGTGGCCTTGTAATACGCGTGATGGGTTTCGGCCGCCTGCGCCGCGCCGCAAACCAGAACCAGGGCTGCAAGAAGCGAAACAAAACCCTTCATCCCCACCTCCGCATTGTTAATTGAAGCGATCAGTCTTTTGCATCAGCGGGCTCGTCCGCGATCACCGCTTTGTCTGGCGTCATCTCAAAAAATTTAAGGCTCAGCGTATAGAGAAGGAAAACAAAGGCGGTTATGCCCGAGCCAAAAAGCATTTCCACCGGGCTCAGGTAATAATCGACCATATGTCCATCCTGAAACGGCC
>JAKAGL010000159.1 GCA_021815535.1 bacterium | reverse complement strand
TACGTTCTGCATTTTTTTTGTTTCCACCACCCATAATAATGAGGCTATGAACCGCGCTGTCAGAAAGGTGGCGCAGGATCACATTTCGGGAAAACCGAAAATCACCGAGGGAATGTTGAACCATGTTGAAGTCGCGGTACGGGCCTATGATCCCTGTCTATCCTGCGCAACTCATGCAATCGGGAAGATGCCGCTGTCAATTGAAATGTATGACGCTGATGGCAATCTTGTCGACCGGAATAGCCAATATCTTTGATCTCAGTTCGGGAACCGTTCTGGTGATCGGTTACGGCAACCCGGGCCGGATGGATGACGGTCTCGGCCCGGCCTTGTCCGCCCGGCTTGATGCATGTGGTTTCGAAGGCGTTTTCATAGAAACGGATTACCAACTGGTGGTGGAACACGCGCATGAAATAGCCAGGCACGATTACGTGATTTTTGCCGATGCGGCCATAATTGGGCCGGCCCCGTTTTCGTTTGTTGAAATCTCCACGCCTGAAACTCAGCCCCCTTTTAACAGCCACAGTCTTTCGCCGGAAGCCGTACTTTTTTATGCGGCCACGATGTTTGGCGCCAAAACAAAGGGGTATATTCTTGGAATCCGCGGTTACACGTATGACGGGTTTGATGAATCTTTGTCGGAAGGGGCAAAGGAAAATCTCGATGCCGCCTTCCAGTTCATTGTGAAACTGCTCCGGCGAGAAAGACGAATCGCCTAAATTGCCATTATTGAATGGAACAGGCTTTCAGCGTAAAGATTGGGTTTTGGATCGAGGAGTGATAATGCCGATCAACTCCTGCTCGAGGATGTGCCATTCGTTCAGGCCGGCGCTTTTCATCCGGAGATCGGCGCGCGCAAGCCGGAAGATGATCTTCTTGAACTGTTCGGCGGTCATTTTCCGCGCCTGATCCATAAGCTTGTTAAGATGCCAGGGAGATTTGACATTGGCTCGGGCCATGATTTCATCGTCCCGCAGGCGCTGATCCTTTCCGCTGCGGACGACCAGCAGCTTCCGGAAATGCGATGCAAGCATACCCATGACTGGCAGGTAGTGTATCCCCTGTAACTTAAGTGATTTCAGTGCGTTAAGGGCTCCTTCCATGTTGCGAGCCGCCAGTGCGTCGGTAAGCTTGAAAACATTATCCTGGCTGGGAGCGGACATGCATTCTTCAACATCTGTCATAGATACCCGCGTATTTTCACCCATGTAAAGCGACAGCTTTTTCATTTCACTGTCGAGGAAGGGGAAGTTTCCAACAACCCGCTCTTTGCCGGAATCTTTCCCGACAAAACGTTCTTCCATCCACGCGCGGGCATCGGGTGCGAATGTGAGACCGCTTGATTTGAGTTTTTCTTCAAAGATGACCTTACGGTCCGCTTCGGCCAGGTTGAAAGAGAGGGTAAAGGCGGTGGCGGCGATTTCCTTCCAGAGCTTCTGCCGCATATCGATCTTGCCTGGAGCAATGACCAAAACCACGTCCGGCGAGGGTTGTTGCAGGTATTTCAATAACGCCAACAACTCCTTTTCCTCCAACCGGACGTTTTTGGCTCCAAGCGCCTCTTCTTCGTCACCATCGTCATCCCCTCCACGCCCTTTTTTTAAAAGACCCTGCAACAACACTCCCCGTCTTTCGGAAAAAAACGAAACGGTGAGCACATCGGAAATAAAATCGCCGAAGGCGCATTCCGTAAGGTCATATATGCGCCACGCGGTATTGGGATCGCCGGTTCTCAAAAGATGATCGCGGATGGAGCGGACGGCGGATGCGATGCCGTTTTCCTGTTCGCCGTGAAAAAGATAAACAGGGGCGGTTGTGCCGGCGGCCAGCGATTGCTGGAGATCCTTGAGCGAATGGTTTTCCTTAACGGCCAAGCGCCAGCCTGTCGATGAGGTAGCGGGGGAGGTTGTTTTTTTCCATTTTTCTCTGTACGTGCGCGACGTCGTATTCAACGCGGCGGTATTCGATGTTCCGTTCTTTGGAATCGTACACTACATAGCAGGACTCGGGATTGGAATCGCGGGATTGGCCCACGCTTCCGACGTTGATGATGTATTTACGGTTTTTATCCAGCGTTTTGTAAATATCCCGTATCGGCATGACATTCACTTCGTCGATGTATTCGATGATGATCGGTTGGTGGCTGTGCCCAACAAAACAGACATCGGATAACAGCGCCGGGTAGTTATCCATCGCGTCCTGGATGGAAAGGACATAATGCCACGCTTCCGGCTCAAGCGGCGTGGCGTGGGCGAATTGCAGGCCGTCCATCAAGGCGGCGGGCGGGAGCGTTTTCAGCCATTCCTTATTCGGCGCGGTGAGCTCGTTGATGGTCCAAAAAAGCGATTCTTTGGCGTAGGGATTGAAGTATGAGTGATCGGTAAGGCCGACGGCGGCCCAATCATGGTTGCCCGCAAGAATGAGATCGGCGTTGTTTTTAAGAAGCTCGATGCACTCGTTCGGTTCCGGCCCATAGCCGACGATGTCGCCCAGAAAGACCTTTTTGTCCACGTTCTCGCGTTTGATGTCCTTCAGGACGGCTTCAAAGGCTTCCACGTTTCCATGGATGTCCGAGTAAATGGCGATTCTCATTCAATGTCCCCCTTGGCCGATCCTTATTTCTTTCTGGATTCTACCCAAAATGCCGTTAATAAAGGAAGCAGAATCGGGTGCGGCATATTGTTTGGCCATCTCAATCGCTTCGTCGATGATGACGGGGGTTGGAATTTCCGGGTGTTCTTTCAGTTCCCATGCCGCGATACGGAGGATATTTTTGTCGATATCGGCCATGCGCGCCACCGGCCAGTTATCGCTGGCGGAGGAAATAATGGCGTCCAATTCGGCGCGCGCTTCATTTACCCCGTTGACCATGGTCATGGTGAAATCCCTGAGTTGATCTGATACTTTGTGCTCAAGCCAGTAGTCGGCCGCGGATTGATCGGCGGATTGCGACGAAAATTCCATTGAATAGAGTATGCGCATTGCGGCTTCGCGCCCGGCCCGTCGTGATCCCATGTTTGTTCCTTGCCTGTAAATGTTAAATGCCAAAGATGCCGCTCTATTATGCCTCTTTATTATCCAATAGGGAATGCCGGGAAAAGGGTGGATTTCAATACGCCTGGGGTGGGGGTCACATGCTGGATAACTGGTTGCGCTGATTGCGAATGATATCATTGGCGCGCTGACTGACGATGCGGGCAAGGTTTTTGTATATTTTCGCCAGCAGGCCGAGGCTCATGTTGCCGTCGAAAATCTTTTCAGAAATGTTGAATACCTGGGTATCTTCGGCGGCGCGGACAGATGCGTTGCGGGTCTGTCCATAAAGCATCCCCATCTCGCCAAAAATCTGCCCATCGGCAAGCGTGATTATCACCGTGTCCGGGTCGCGGGGCATGAATATTTCAACCGCACCGGCGATCACAATGTATAGGCTGTCTGCCGGATCGCCCTTATGAAAGATCACCTGATTTTTCTTGAATATCTGCGGCTTGACCAGCCTGAACAGGTTCACCATATCCTGATCGTTGAATTCGCGGAAGAGGGTGCAGTTGGCCCGCAGTTTATCAAGCAGTTGTTTTTGAGTGGACATCTACCCCCCGCAACTAGTTTGTAAGGAAAAGGATAAGGAGATAGAGAAGGAACAACGGCAGGGGAACCAATGCGAGGAATATGAATATCCCTTTTTCCGTTTTGGCTTTGCCTTCCTTGGTTACTAAGAATTCCGGCTTTTCGCTCAATTGTTGGACTCCCATAAAAAACGCCTGTTTGTTATGCACCTGCGCGCGCAACCTGTTGAGATATATCATTGCATATCTTCACCCTTTTTGTCACCGGGGGATGCGTTTTGGGATGATGTACATGATGAAAGCATTCACCTGCTATGGGAAAAAAGGAATTTTGATGCTGTGGCTGGATCCCCGCTTTCGCGGGGATGGCAACTGAGGGACGCCGCCCTAGATCTTGCGGCTGTTGAGATCCATCATTTCCAGCGCGGTCATGGCGGCATCCCACCCGCGGTTGCCCGCTTTGCTGCCGGCGCGCTCGATCGCCTGTTCCAGATTCTCGGTGGTCACCAGACCGTACACCACCGGGATGGACGCCCGCATCGCCAGCGCAGCGACCCCTTTGGTCACTTCGGCGGAAAGGAACTCGTAGTGGCTGGTATCCCCCCGGATGACGGTGCCGATGCAGATGACGGCGTCGAATTTCTTGGCATCGACCGCTTTTGCTGCGGCGAACGGGACCTCAAAGGCGCCCGGAACCCGGATGAGGGTGATGTCATTATCGGACGCGCCGTGTCGGACAAGGCAATCGCGCGCGCCGTCTATCAGCTTGGCGTTGATAAATTCGTTAAAACGGCTGGCGACGATGGCGACTTTTTTTCCCGCGCCGTTGATGTTGCCTTCGATCAGGTTCATTTCTTTTCTCCTTCGGTTTTCAGTTCCAGCATATGGCCGAGTTTTGACTGTTTGGTGGTGAGGTAGCGCAGATTATGGCTCTTTGGCGTGATCTGGATAGGCACCCGGTCTTCGATATGAAGCCCGTATCCTTCCAGCCCCACGATCTTCTTCGGATTGTTGGTAAGCAGGCGGATGCGGCCCAGCCCCAGGCTTCTGAGTATCTGCGCGCCGATGCCGTAGTCGCGCAGGTCGGGGAGAAATCCCAGTTTCTCGTTGGCTTCCACGGTGTCGTGTCCCTCGTCCTGAAGGGCATAGGCCATCAGTTTGCTCATCAGGCCAATGCCGCGTCCTTCCTGGAAGAGGTAGACCAAAACGCCGCTTCCCTCGTTGGCGATCATCCGCAGGGCGGTGTCCAGCTGTTCACCGCAATCGCAACGGTGGCTGTGGAACACGTCGCCGGTAAGGCACTGGCTGTGCATCCGTACCAGCGTGCTTTTTTCGCGGGAGATGTCGCCCATTACCAGCGCCACATGGTTCTCACCGTTGATGAGGTTCTCAAACCCGACGATGCGGAAGGTGCCGTAATCGGTGGGCAGGTTTGCTTCGGCGACCTGTTTCACCAGCAGTTCGCCTTTTAGCCGGTAGTTGATGATCTCTTTCACCGTGACCATTTTGATGCCGTGGATGGCGGCGAATTTTTCAAGGTCGGGAAGGCGGGCCATGGTGCCGTCGTCGTTCATGATCTCGCAGATGACGCCGGCGGGGGTTAGCCCCGCGATGCGGGCCAGATCGACCGACCCTTCGGTCTGCCCGGCGCGCACCAGCACACCCCCCTCCCGGGCACGCAACGGGAATACGTGACCGGGTTGGACCAAGTCTTCCGGCTTGGCCTCCGGATTCATCGCGGCGAGGATAGTGGTGGCGCGGTCAGCGGCGGAAATGCCGGTGGAAACGCCGTGGCGCGCCTCTATGGAGACGGTAAACGCCGTGGAAAAGCGGGCGCGGTTCTTTTTGGTCATAAGGGGAAGCCCCAATGCATCGACCTTCTCCGGGGTCATGGCGAGGCATATCAGCCCCCGGCCATATTTGGCCATGAAATTGATTATTTCAGGAGTGGTTTTTTCAGCGGCGCAAACGAGATCGCCTTCGTTTTCGCGGTCTTCATCGTCCATCAGGATGACCATGCGCCCGGCCGCAAGTTCTTTAGCCGCCTCTTCAACTTTGCAAAAAGACATTTAAACCTCGTTGTTGGGAAGGTTCAGATGAACCCTTTTTCTTTTAAGTATTTCACATCGACGCGACTTTGGGGCCGTCCCGATAAAAGCAATTTTTCCGTATATTTCGCTATAATATCACATTCCATGTTCACCGCCGAACCAGGGGCGAGGGTGTGCAGATTGGTTATTGCCAAGGTGTGTGGAATAACGGCAATCGTGATTTGGCGGTTAGTAATTCGCGCGACCGTCAAGGATATTCCATTTATTGCAATAGAACCTTTTTCAACGGTATATCTGTCTATACCTTCAGGGATTTCGAAATCCAGCTCCACGTTATCGCCGATGGCCTTTTTTCCCAGGTAACTGCCCAATCCGTCCACGTGCCCTTGCATGATGTGGCCTCCGAGGCGGTCTGAAAGGCGGAGCGCCTTTTCCAGATTCACCAC
>JAKAGL010000158.1 GCA_021815535.1 bacterium | reverse complement strand
TCGAAATATTCGACGAATATTTCGAGACAGGCTTCCAGTAGCAGTTTCTCGGTGAAAGGGTCGCCTACCTGAACCGTGGGACGCTTCGATTCGCTATCGTCGCCAAAACTGTCCGAGGCCATTACTGCGCCGTGGATGCCGTCGCGCCCTGTTTTGCTGCCGATATAAATGATTTTATTCCCCACGCCGGAGGCATGGCCGAAGAAAAGTTTGTTTCGCGGCGCGATGCCGACGTTCATCACGTTGACAAGGATATTGCCGTTGTAGCACTCGTGGAACCGGGTGCTGCCGCCGACGGTCGGAACGCCAATGCAATTGCCGTAATGGGAAATGCCGTGGACGACACCTCCGACCAGATAGTTGGTTTTTTCGTGCGAGGGGTGGCCGAAACGGAGGCAGTCGAGCGACGCCACCGGGCGCGCACCCATAGTGAAAACGTCGCGCAGAATGCCGCCAACGCCGGTTGCGGCCCCTTGCACCGGTTCAATATATGAAGGATGGTTATGGCTTTCCATCTTAAAGACGGCTGTGAGACCGTTGCCTATATCGACGACGCCGGCATTTTCGCCCGGCCCCTGCACCACATATTTGCCGGTGGTGGGGAACCGCCGCAGGTGAACGCGGGTGCTTTTGTAGGAGCAGTGCTCGCTCCACATCGCCGCGAAGATGCCCAATTCCAGCAGGTTTGGGTTGCGGCCCATGTGTTTTTTAATCAGTTCATATTCATCGGCGGTCAGTTTATGGTCAAGTGCGGTTTGTAAGGTAACTTCGGCGGTTTTCATAGTGCGGCATTATACCCTTTTCCGTCGCCCGGCTTAAAGTGGGCGGAGGGTCTTTTATTTTCTTTTTTAGGGGGCTTTTTCGGATGGGTGTTCCCGGGCGGCCCTGCGGGGAATTGGCCGTTCCGCTTCGGAAAGTTGCTTGCGCGGCACGGGCACTTTCAGTCGGTATCCTGCCGGGGGGATGTCGTCCTCCCGCATATCATTCATAAGGGCGATATCGAAAGCCAACGATTCATCCTTAGTGATATCCCGTGCGATAGATCGGAAAGTATCCCCCTTTTTGGGGGTGTAGAGGGAAATCGTATAGGGTGGAGGAATGCCGATTTTGCGATCCCCTTTGCCAAAGGGCAGCCCCGCAACGGCATCGAGATATTCTTGACGTTTCACCAAGAGCACTTTTTGACCGCGGTTGGCGATGATTTCGGCTTTTTCGCCGATTTTGCCGATGCGTTCGATGGTATCGGGGTGGGTAGCGGAGAAACCGTGGTATTCCTGGCCTGACACGCGTTCTTTGAACTGGAGGGTGTAAAAAAGCTTTTGCATTTGGCGCGGATCGTACCCGGCATCGTAGGAGTAGAGGAGGCCGAATTCGTCGGCCTGCATCTCCAGGTCGCGGCCATAGCCAAGCCGGTTTAGCTGGGAAAGGGTTTGGGAAGCGGCCACCCACGCAACAGTGGCGTTGGCGCTTTGGCCCGATGCGACGCTGGCGCCAAGGCCGGCGAAGATCAGGAGGCTGTCACCCAGGCTTTTTTGCATCTGTTTGTAGCTATGGTGGCCGATCACATGCCCCACTTCGTGCCCCATCACCGCGGCCAGTTCCGCTTCGTTATCCACGAAGGCCAGCATGCCGCGCGTGATATAGACGTAGCCCCCCGGGACGGCAAAGGCGTTGATGGCCGGATCATCCAGCACGGTGAAATGGAACTGAAACTCGGGGTCGTCGATGTTAACCAGCAGTTTGTTCCCGATTTCGGTGACATACCGTTGCAGCTTTTCGTTTTCCACCACGCCGAATTGTTGCCGGATCATTTTGTCGTAAGTTTCGCCGATTTTTGCCTCTTCGCGGGCGTTTTGGGCATGTGCCGGAAGGGGCGAAAGAAGGATAAGCAGTGTCAGCAGGATGCGCTTCATATTTTTCCCATGATAACACCGATTCGGGTAATATGGGGGCACGATGTCGCAAATGGAAATGGATTTCAACGCTCCGCCGCATACGCCGGAACCGCAAAAGCTGAAAAAACGCACAGTTGTATTTGATCTCGAAACCCGTCTATCCGCCGATGAGGTGGGGGGATGGAACAACAAACACCTGATGCGCGTGGCTGTTGGCGTGGCGTGGGACAGTGCCGATGGCCAGTTCAAGGTTTTCTATGAAGAAGATGTTCCTGCGCTTATTACGTTGCTGAAAAGCGCCGATCTGGTGGTGGGCTTCAATTCGCGTAATTTTGATTATGGCGTGTTGAAAGGGTACACAGAGGAAAAACTGGAGCAGACGCTTCCCACCTTCGACATTCTGGAAGAACTGGAAAAGAAGCTTAAGCACCGGGTGAAACTGGATAGCGTGGCCCAGGCTACGCTGGGGTTGGGAAAAAGCGGCGACGGTCTGCAATCGCTACGTTGGGTGAAAGAGGGGAAGATGGACCTTGTGCGCGACTACTGCATACAGGACGTGCAGGTGACGCTGGATGTATTCCGCCATGCCATCGATAAAAAATTCCTGATGTATTCCGACCGGCAGGGGAAACCGCTCAAGGTCGTCACGGACTGGGACTTGGAGAAATTCTTTAAGAAGGCCTGACCGCGGATTTGACCGAACTCTTTTACCGGTGGACGGCGGCGAGGATGGCAAGAGCGGTAACCTGCGCGGCATCCGCTATCAGTGCGTTGATGTCGGCCTTTCTCTTTCCCGTGGATGCAGCAAATATCGTGTCACCGTCGAACATCGTGTGCGCGGGAACAACAGTTCGTGCCAGCCCGTCATGTGATGCCATCGCCAACCTCTTGGCCTGCGCCTTGGTCAGTGCCGCGTCGGTTATCACCGCGCCGATTACAGTATTGGAACCCGCGAAACCAAAGGTTTTTTCCCCGGCATAGGGAACCTTGTTTCCCTTCTTATCGGTTGCGCCCGCTACGATATGTCCGGTTGAAGGGTCTATCACGTTGCCAAAGGCGTTTACCACCATAATCGCCGCAATAGTTATGTCCCCCGCCATTTTCACGATTACGCCAAGGCCTCCCGCATCAGGCTGACAGATCCTGGAGAACTTTCCTACCCTCGCCCCGCAACCCGCACCAATGGCTCCGCTGCGAGTGGCGTATGCCGCTTTTTTGCACGCGGCGTACCCGTCTTTTGCAGTAGGGGCGGCGGCTTCGCCCGTACCTCTGTCGTAAATGACGGCGGCGGGAACAATCGGCACCCGGTCGGCGCCGACGGCGAAGCCAATTTTCTGTTCGGCCAAAAAACGCATGATGCCATCTGCCGCCGCCAGTCCGAAGGCGCTGCCGCCCGTAAGCAGGATAGCGTGAACTTCGTTGACGAGGCAGGAGGGATCAAGCAGGTCGGTCTCGCGTGTGCCGGGTGCGCCGCCGGCTACTTGAACGCCGCAGATGGCGGGCGCGTCGAAGAGCAGTACGGTGCAGCCGGTTTTTTGCCGAGCCAGCGTTGCATGGCCGATGCGGGTGCCGAGCGCTTTTAAGGGAGAAATGTCCGCCACGGGATTTATTTGAACTCCACAGTTAACTCGGCCACGTCATCGCGAATCGTCTCACCATCCCAGAAGGCATCAACCTCCGCGTTCATTCTATCGAGCAGTGTGCGGCAGTCGAGGGCACGGTGGTTCAGGACGAATTTCCGCAGCCGTTCCAAGCCGTAGAGTTCGCCCGCCTTATTCGGCACTTCAAATATGCCGTCGCTATAAAGCAGCAGCTTGTCGCCGGGAACCAGCGTCACGGTATTTTCGCCGAAAACCGCGTTGGGAAACATTCCCAGAATGGTTCCCGGGGTATCCAACGAAAGAATTTCAGGTCGTGCCGCCGAGAAGATCATCGGTAAAGGATGTCCTGCGCGGCAACCCGTAAGGGTGAGGGCGTCGAGGTCGGCCACGGCAAAATAGGCGCTGATGAAATGATCATCCGGGATCAGGCCGATGATTTTATTGTTGAGCCGGGTGATCAATTCGGCGGGTGAGGGGCGTTGGGCCGCTTCGTTGGCAAGGATGGTTTTGAGCATCGCCACGATAAGAGCCGCCGAGGGGCCGTGGCCGGAAACATCGGCGATAAGGAAGGCCACTTTGCCTGGGCCGTATTCCATGATGTCGTAAAAATCGCCGCCGATTGACGCGGCTGCGCGGTAGTGCGTTTCCACGATGATGCGATCCTTTGCGGGGTAAGCGCTGGGCGGGGGGAGCATGGCATACTGGACTTTTTCAGCGGTTTTCAGCTCCATATCCATCAGCTTTTGTTGGGCCAGCACTTTGTCCAGAAGTTCGCGGTTGCTGTCATGCAGCCGTTTAATGCGCAGCATGGAGCGCACGCGGGCCAGCAGCTCTTCTTCCTCGAACGGTTTGGTTAGGTATTCCAGCGCTCCTTCGTCCAGCCCACGTACAACGTCGCCCAACTCGCGTTTTTTGGCGGTCATCATGATGATCGGAATATGGGCGCTTTCTGTGCGGTTGCGTATATGGCGGCTTGCCTCGAAACCGTCCATCTCCGGCATCATCACATCCATCAGTATCAGGTCGATGCCGGGATTGGCGATCACCAGTTCTACTGCCTCCCGCCCATTTGTGGCGGAAAAAGTGGTGAAGTTGCGTGACTGAAGAATCACCTCAAGGAGGTAAATGTTATCCGGGTTGTCATCAACCAGAAGTATGCTTGGTTTGCTCATTGCGATATCCCTCAAAAAACCAGAGGCCATTATACCCACTTTTCGTTCCGGGATAGGGCTAAAACACCCCGCGAACCATGATACAATTTCATGATGATCAGGGCGTTTAAAAGCGATACCAATCTTCCTTTCGAGTGGCGGATCCGGCGCTTTGATGTAATCGACAGCACGGGGAAGACCGTGGCGCCGGTATTGGATCTGTTGTATGACCCGGAAGCACGGGACGTGCGCTATGTGATGGTGGAAATTGGCGGGCTGTTGCGGATTTCCGGCAAGAGGCTGCTTATACCCGCCTCACTTTTCATCCGGGCGGGGAGTGGACAGGTGCAGGTGTTGGTTTCGCAGGAAATGCTTGCCAGTTCTCCCGCGCCGGAAGATGCCGAAAATCCCACACGGAGCGAGGAAGAGGCTGTTTTTTCCTATTTTGAGACGACCCCGTATTGGGAACCGCAAGGATTGCTCAAAAAGAGGAAGAAAGAGGGGGAGCCGGCAAAACTGCCTGACGTCAATATCGGGAAATTGGAAATGGAGAACGATGATAAAGGGATTTCCTAAGGAGCGGGTGGCGTTTTTTGCTCTCATCGCCGCAGGCTTGATAGTTTGTATACTGACCGAGCTGGAAAAATTCTCGCCCACGGTTGCTGCCATTTGCGGCGGACCGGGAAGCGGATGTGAAACGGTGCGCGCGTCGCGGTATTCCTCGCTGTTCGGGGTATCGTTGGGTTATTGGGGGCTGGTTTCCTATGTGGTGCTTGCCGCCCTTTACCTGCACGCCACTTCATGGGGCGGCCTTTTCGCCGGAGTAATGGCGGGGGCTGAATTCTATTTTGTCTACTTGCAGATTTTTGTAATTCAGGCTATTTGTATTCTCTGTATGGTTCAGTTTGTCATTGTTATGCTGTTGGGCGCACTGCTGTTCGCAACCGCGTTTCCTTCCGCCCGCCGGGGAAAGTACCGCGCGGCCATGCTGGGGCTGGCAGCTGTTTCATTTGCCGTTTTTCTTTTTCCGGTAAGAGGTCATGCGGTAGGGCCGATTATAGGGCGAGCTGTGAGTATCACCACCAAAGGAGATCCGGCATCGCCGTACCATATGGAAATCTTTTCCGATTATCAATGCCACTATTGCAAGGAAAACGAACTGATTGAACGCCAAATCATGAAGGAATACCCGGAGATATTCATTGTTTTCCACGATTACATTATCAGCTCGCACCCATATTCGCCAATGGCTGTGGCCTATGCCAACAGTGTTGCCTATTACCAGGGGAAGGATGCCTACCTGAAGACGCGGAGTGAAATTTTCGATAATCAGGAAAGGATACTGGATTATATCAAGGAAAAACTTCCTGCCATGAAACCGGATAAGACTATGGAAGAGGCGGTGAACGGAAAGTTGGCGAACGACTTGGCCCCGGCCGCGGAG
>JAKAGL010000157.1 GCA_021815535.1 bacterium | reverse complement strand
TCCTGCCATAGATAGCGGTCAATTCCAAACAGACTTTTAAGGCGTGGTGCATGCTTTGGCCAGATGGTTGTTTTTGGCGGAGCATGTTATGGCGGCCGCCAGCCGTTTGCCCGTTGCGCCGGATGGTTTTTACGCCGGGACCTGTAACGGCCGCGCGCGGGAATTTTGCGGCAAGCGGGTGAAATTTTGAGAACGGGTGGCAGGATGATAAAATCAAGTGGATATGCAAGTGATGGAAATTATTGGAAGCGCGATCCGTTTTACGCGCCGGCCATGCTGGCGGCGTCGCGCGGTTGCGGCGGGGCTATGCGCCCTTTTGTTTTCCGCATGCGGCGGGTCCACTCATGGCACCATTACCAGCGGCGATAAGAACTGGTACATACAGGTGAAGTTTTCCGCCAAAAATTCGCTTGCGGAAATGGAAAACAGCGCGTGGAACAGCATACCCGGCGCGCAGAACTGCGGTGTCGCCAAGTCGCCGTCCGCCGCCGAGATCGCCGGCATTGTCGAAAAAATAAATCCTTACCTTGCGGCGCGCGGCGCGGCGGCCGCCGATCCGGTAACTGCCGCCGTGCTCAACAATCCCCCGCATGGCGATGGGCAGATAGCGGTGTACCTCTGTTCGGGGCTGCCGCAGGCGGCGTATACCGTCCACCGCTCGGTTTTTCTTTCCACCGATTTTATCGATGCGCTCGCCGGCGCGGCGCCGGGGTGGGGCGGGGAACCGGCATTTCAGTCGGCGCTGGCGTTTGTGATTTACCATGAAATAGGGCACGCGGCGCTGGGGCACTCGGCCAACGCGCTTGAGAACGGCGGCAGTTTTGGTCCGCCGGAAGAGATCGAGGCGGATCAGTTTGCCTATGACGCGATGTCGGCGGCCGGTATCGGTTACAGCGGAGTTGAGCTGGCGAAATACCAGGCGGGGGCCGGCCGTTTTGCCTTGGCCAAACCGTAACGTATAAAGGGAAGATCGATGGGGATGGACAAAGAATTGCTTCAGCTGCTTGCCTGCCCGAAGTGCAAGGGGGATCTTACGCTGACCCCGGCGGGCGACGGATTGATCTGCTCCCCCTGCCGCCTGTTGTATGAGATCAAGGATGAGATACCGCTCATGCTGATCGACGAGGCGTTGCCGCTGGACGAAAACCTCAAACCGAAAAAGCCCTGATATATCCGTGGCCCGTCCCAAAATTTCCGCCGCCATCATCGCCATGAACGAGGAACGGAAGATACCGGATTGCCTGAAAAGCCTGGCGTGGGTCGATGAGGTGGTGCTGGTCGACTCGCACAGCGCCGACCGGACGCGCGAACTGGCGGCCGCGGCGGGCGCGAAGGTGATCGAGCGCGATTGGCCGGGACACATCAAACAAAAAAACTTCGCGCTGGAAGCGTGCACCCACGGCTGGGTGATCTCGCTGGATGCCGACGAGCGGGTATCCGCCGCATTGCGCGCCGACATCGCCCGCGAGTTGGAAAACCCCCGCGCCGACGGCTACGCCATGCCGCGCAAGGTGTTTTACATAAACCGGTGGATACGCCATTGCGGCTGGTATCCCGCGCCGAAAGTGCGGCTGGTGAAGAAGGAAAAAGCCCGCTGGGGGGGCGTCGATCCGCACGACACATTGACGGTGGAGGGGCCGGTGCGGATGTTGCGCGGCGATCTGTACCACCTTTCGTTCGATACCATTCACGCCCACTTTCGTACGATCGACAGCTTTACGCGGGTCGGCGCGCGGGAGGCGTTCGGCATGGGCAAGCGCGCGGGGCTGATCGATCTGACGCTGCGCCCCTTCTTCACCTTTTTCAAGATGTATGTGCTGAAGGCCGGGTTTTTGGATGGCGTGGCGGGGCTGATCGTCTGCGTCCTTTCGGCCTTCCACACATTCACCAAGTACGACCGCCTCCGCACTCTCGCCCGCGGCTGACCCCTTACGTCTTCCCGGCCCCCGCGATATGGATTAGGATGGCGGGATGGCGGAAACCCTGCATATTTACCCCACCCGGATAAAGGCCGAAGCCGAAACGGCGCGGTTGCTGGGCAATAGCGGATCGGGCGTGCTGCTGGGCACGCCGGTGATGAGCTTTCAGGAGTTTGAAAACGCGCTTGAGCATCTGCTTTGCCCCGGCGTGGCGGCGGACGAGATCGCCCGCGAACTGCTGTTGCACGATGCGGTGGCGAACGATCCCGCTTTCCGCAAGCGGCCCCACCTTTCCCTGCTGACCGGCACCGAGGGGTTCATCCGGTCGCTGGGCGAACTGATCCAGCAGCTCAAGCTGGGGCTGTTGACGCCGGACGGGCTGGATGCCATTACCGGCTACGCACCGGGGAAAGAGGAATGGATAGGAACCGTCTTCCGCCGCTACCACCGCTTGCTGGATCGCCACGGCCTGCGCGATACAGCCGACGTGACGGCGATGTTGCTGCGATCTCTGGCCGGCGCCGCCGCCATGCCCCGCCCCTTCCATGCGTATGAGGCGCTGCATATCCACGATGTGTTCCACTTTACCCCGTCGCGGTTCGAGCTGTTGCGGCTCATCCAGCGGCTGGTGCCGGTGGTGATCCACTTTCCGCTGCCCGACGACCGCCGCAAGGTGTTCGATTTCGTCGAGCGCGACATCCAGAAATTCCAGAGCCTCGAGGACGACGCGGGGCGCATAGAACTTTCCTTTGAAATACCCTCCGGGGAAAATGGGGCGCCGCTGGCGCGGTTCGCCGCCGCGCTGTTCGGGGAAGAGAAGCCCAAGCCGATAGAGGGACTTGAGCGTCACGCCGCGGTGATCCGCCACGCCGGGAGGTACCGCGAGATCGAAGAGGTGGCCGAAACGATTCTCAGCAGGAAAGGGGAGGGGGCGTGGTCGGATTTTTGCCTCGTTTTCCGCGATCTGGAAAAGTATGGCGGGATCGTGGAGGACGTCTTCCGCCGGGCGCGGATCCCGCTGTACCTCCGGCGCGGCGTGCCGCTGGCGGACAACCCGTACCTGAAAACGGTGATGGCCGTTTTCACCGCCATTGAAACCGATTTCGCGCGCGATGAGGTGAGCCGCATTGCCGGGTCGGATTATTTTTCGTTCCTTCCCGCCGGGGTGACGCCGCACGCCGCCGACCGAATGCTTATCGACGCGGGCGTCTCCGGCGGCCCGTCCGCCATGTGGAAGGAAAAACTGCGGCATCCCCGGGTGAAGGGGATGAAGAAAACCGCCTCTCGGTTTGTGATGCTGGTGGAGGAGTTGGAGAAGCTGGCCCGTGCCAGCCGCGCCGCGCAGTGCCTGGAGCGGCTCAAAGCGGTGATCGAACTGCTGAGGCCCGCCGCGCCGCTTCCCGATCAGCCGTTCGCCATGCGCGATTATCATGCCGCCGCCCGCTTTGAGGAGACGCTGGGGCAATTGAGGGCCGCGATAGACCGCCTGGAAATGCGCGATGCCGGATTCACCTGGCGCGACCTGCGGCGCATGATTGCCGCCTCCCTGGGCAACGCCGCCGTGCCGGGCCGTTCCAGCCGCAACAACGTTTTCATCCTTAACGTCAATGAACTGCCGGGGCTTTCGTTTCCGCACGTGTTCATCTGCGGCCTGCACGATGGAGAGTTTCCCCGCCGCGTATTGCGCGGCTCCGTGCTCGGCGAAGGGGAAAAACTGGCGTTCAACCGCCGCCATGCCGAAACGGTGTTGGAAGGATCGCCGCGCCTGCGCCGGGGGCGCGCCGTGTTCTCCCGGCTGGGGGAATCGTGGGAAGAGGAGTCGTTTCTCTTTTACCTCGGCGTACGGGCCGCTACCCAGAGCGTCACGCTATGCCACAGCGCCGCCGACCTGAACGGAAAGGAACTGCCGCGCAGCCCGTTTCTGGACGAGATTGCCGAGGCCTTTCCGCAACTGGTAAAAAACCCGACGCCTGTGGTGGCTCTGACAAAGAAATTCGACGAGCAGTTGGACGCCGAGGCGCGGCAGGCGAAGCTGCTGAGCGAGCTGTTCACCCAGGGGCCGGCGGCGGCCGAAGGGCTGAAGGAACACTATTTCCGTTTCGCGGGGGACCGGCGGTTTGCGCTTTCATGCGAAATAAGCGGGATCGAGCTGGCGCGTTCGGTCTTTTACGGGGAATTTGACGGGGTCAAACGGTCCGCCGCCAGTACCCGTTATACCGGCAGGCTAGATGCCTCCTTCGGGCCGCTCCGCCGCCACTTCGACGAAGTGATCGGGCACCTGTTCGCCCCCACCACACTGGAACAGTACGCCAAATGCCCGTTCCGCTATTTCGCCGCCAAGGTGCTGGAACTTGACCCGTTGAAACTTCCGGAACCGGAATTGGAGCCGACGGAAGCGGGCAGCCTCGTCCATCTGATCTTGGAAAAATACCATGCCGGCGCGCCAGCCGCCATTCCCGCGGCCGCGCATCTCGATGCGGCGGAGGAACGGGCACGGCGCATGGGCGCGGCGGAGGATGCCGCGTTCGCACAATGGGAAGCGGAAGGTATCAAAGCGGAACCGGCCATTTGGGAGATCACCCGCGAGCAGGTGCGGCAGGCGATGCGCCGGTACCTGCGGCGGGAAATGGAGATATTCAACGACGATCCCTACAGCGTACTTGCGGTGGAATTCAAGTTCGGCTTGAAAGGGGGGATTCCCCCCGTGGCAATGAACGGTGGGGCGCCGCTAAGGCTGAAAGGCTCGGTCGACCGGATCGACTATCTGCACCAGAAACGATCGTTGCGCATAATTGATTACAAGTACAGTGCGAAGGCCACTGAGTACAACAAACTGGTCAACCCCGGCAATTTCTTTGAGAAGAGTTTTCAGGTGCCGATCTATCTCTACGCGGTGATGAAAGAGTTCGCCCCCGCCCTGGCGCCGCGCCCGGCGGGCGGTTACGCCGCCTATCTCACCCTGAAGCGGGAGCAGAAAATGACCCGACGCGCCGGATCCGCATTTGACGACTGCAATGGCGAAACGCTGGCGTTGCTGGACGCCGCGCCGGAGTTCGGCGGGAAACTGCGCGCGGTGGTGGCGCGTATGGAAAACGGCGAGTTCAGCGTCACCCCGGTGAATGGCAACGAGTGCGCATTTTGCGATTTTGCGCGGGTATGCCGGTACCGCCCGGTGCGGGGGGCCGAAACGGAAGACAATGGAAACGATTCTTAAGTTCCACGGCGATACGGTGGTTCACGCTTCGGCGGGAACGGGAAAGACCAGGCTGCTGGTGGAAAAATTTCTTTACGAACTTACCACCGAAACAGAGGGACGGTTCCCCGGCATCGAGAATATTGTGGCGATCACTTTCACCGAAAAGGCGGCTGACGAGATGAGCCACCGCATCAGCGGCCGCATTTTCGAGATAACGGCGGACATGGCCGCCGAGCCGATGGATGCCGCCGCCACGCGGCTTTACCGCCACCTGGTCGCCAGCCGCCGACGGATGGCCCGCGCGTACGTCAGCACCATCCATTCCTTTTGCGCGCGCGTGTTGCGTGAAAACCCGGTGGAAGCCGGCATCGACCCGCTCTTCGAGATATTGGACGAGCGGCGCTCGCGGTCGCTGATGGACGGCGCACTGCGGCAATTCCTCATGCTCAAGCTCCGGCGGCGCGACGCGGCCGTGATGGATCTGGCCTACCGCTACGGGTTTGTTGGGACCGGCAACCACAACAGCTCGCTTGCCTCGCTGGTGGCGGACCTGCTGCCGCTGGTGCGCGCGTCGGGCATGGCCCATGCCGCGTTGCTGGCCCCGTACGCCGGGTTTATACCGGAGCATCGCGCGCACCTCAACAGACGGGTAGCCGCTGTGCGGCGGGATCTTTCCGTAGCCGCCGGCCATGCCGCCAAGCAGGAGGCGAAGGATATGGTGGCGCGGGCGGAAGCCCTGATGGGGGATATGGAAGCGGCCCTTGATGCCGATCCCGAAGAAGCGCTGCGGCTGGCCGTTTCGATCCCCGCCGGGATCAATGCCGGAAAAATAAAGAAGGCATCGGACGAACTCAAGCGGGTCAAAGAAACGTTTGAGGAGATCGAGGATTCCATCGCGGGGGCGCTGTCGCACCGGCAGGCCGAGGGGCTGGCCACGCTGCTGGAAGAATTCCGCCGTCACTACCAGACCGGCGTGAAAAACAG
>JAKAGL010000156.1 GCA_021815535.1 bacterium | reverse complement strand
ACCCCGATCGCTCCCTCTATCAGGCGGCCGGGACAACGGGAAGGTTTCAAGAATGCTCGATTTTCGATACCGCGTTTTTCTGTCAGTCGCTCGCCACTTGAGCTTTTCAAAGGCGGCAAAGGAACTTTCACTTACCCAGCCGGCTGTCAGCTTTCAGATACGCCATCTTGAGGAACAATTCAAGGCGCGCTTGTTCGTCCGTTATCCCAACCGGATCGAATTGACCCCCATCGGTGAGCTTCTTTATAAAGAACTTGCCCACATTAATCATGAAAGCGAGCGGGCAATGGGGAAGGTGATGCAAAGACTGGGGCAGGCATGGGGAACCCTCGTCATTGGAGCATCTACCACCATTGGTAACTTCTTTCTACCGCCGGTTGTGGCAAAATTCAAGCGCGAGCGAACCAATGTGGTGATAAAGCTGCTGGTGGACAACACCGATCAGGTGCTGACTTATCTTGCGGACGGAATTATCGACTTCGCCATTGTTGAAGGCCCTGTGAAATCGAAGCAATGGGTCACTGAAGAGGTTTTTACCGACGAGTTGGTGGTTATTGCTCCGAAAGACTATCCTCACGAACATCGGGGCCTGATAAGCAAAAAGCAGGTCGGTGAAGAGCCGTTCGTTTCGCGTGAGGTTGGAAGCGGCACCCGTGCCGTGATCGATGGGCTGAAAGTTGCCGGCAAGCCGCTTATTCCGCCAAAAAATATCATCCTTGAGATGGGAAGCAGCACCGCGATAAAAAAGACGGTGGAAGGCGGGCTGGGGCTTTCCCTGATTTCCCGCATGACGCTTGAACATGAGCTGGCATTGCAGACGCTGAAAGTGTTGCGGGTAGATGGGTATCCAATTTACCGCCCGATTTCGTTTGTATTCACTCGCGGGATGGAGTTTGGCCCGCACGTAAAAGAGGTGCTCGGTCTTTGCCGGGAGGCAGGCAAAAAAATAACCGCCCAGGTTCAAGCTCACGGAAAGAAACAGCCGTAAATCAGAAATTGATAAGCTCATCATAAATCCTTATAATCATGAAAATGAAAATGCATATGCGCTTTGTGGCTCTGGCTCTGTTATTTATCGCCATCACGGGATGTGCCGGAAAACGGACCACCGTTGATTTCACCCTTGTTCCAGAACGGATTCAGGACGATGTGAAACGGAATGTTCGCACCGAGAAGGTGTACCGTGATCTTGATACAATATTTATTGCAGACGTTTTTTATTACGATCAGCGTATTAGGCAAGACTACATACAGACATCCCTCCAAAAAGGGTGGATTGACTCGGTGCAAGCCGATAAAATGATGGCTGAATCCAAAGAGAACGAACAAAAAGAGGTGGAATTTGTTGCCGGTATCTACACCAGTGACAAACGGTGGAACGACTTTGAAAAAGAAAACTCCATGTGGAAGGTATCGTTAGAAACGCCAGATGGCAGATGGATAGCACCTTCTTCCATAGAAAAATTGAAGCTTGAAAAAATGCGGGACGCCTATTTATTTCCATTTCTTACGGAATGGAAATTCATTTATCGCATCACCTTTCCCAAAAAGGAAGTGACAGGTGCCACCAGCTATTCGCTTCGTTTCAACTCTATTGTGGGGGATGCCGCCTTCAATTGGAATATTGGCGGAACGCAATAATACCCCCAATACGTTTCCATCGTTATTTCACCGGCGTCTGATCGAAAGGGTGGCTGTGGTAAAGCCTGGACCGCTTGAAAAAAAAATTGCCATCGTCGGACCGCCCAATGTCGGCAAGAGCACTCTTTTTAATAAATTTTCCCGCTCGTACAGCGTGGTGGCCAACTATCCACAGACTACCATTGAAACTTTCCGTAAGGATGTTGCTTTTGCCGGAGGGCGTTTCGAGCTCATAGATACGCCTGGCCTTTTCTCGCTATATGGGGTTTCAGAAGATGAAGCCACGGCGCGGGCTGTGCTTTTAAATGAAAAACCAGAACTGGTGATTTTCTGCGGTGACGCAACCAATATCAAGCGTACGCTTATCATGCTTACGCAGGTACTGGAGATGCAGCTGCCAACCATATTCTGCCTGAACAAGATGGATGAGGCGGGGCGTAAAGGGATCCGTGTTGACCGCGAACGGTTGATGCGGGAAATCGGTATTCCGGTGGTACTCACCGCGGCTGTCAACGGCGCGGGGCTTAAAGAACTGGAACACGCAGTGCGCAACGTAACGATGTGGAAGACGCCCTTGAAATATCCCTCCAGCGTGGAAAAATCTTTGTCCGAGATGAAAGAAGTATTTCCGGCATTGAAAGCGCCCACGCGCGGATTGTTATTGATGTTGCTGGTAGATGAGGGGGAGGCAGCCGTAACTCTTGCTAAACATCATGGGGCGCTGGAAACGGCAAAAGCCGAAGCTGTGCGGGAACGTATATATCGAACCGGTTCATCTTTGTTGATAAAAAATGCGGTTTTCAAGGCCCGCGAAGAATGGGCCGATGCCCTTATTGCCGTGGCTGTACGCCGCGAACCATTCGGCGTTAAAAGCATCGCCAGCGAGGCCGCGCGCCTTTCACGTCATCCGCTTTACGGCATTCCGCTGCTTATCGGTGTTCTCTGGGTGACATTTTATAGTGTGGGACGCATTTCTACCGCTATTGCGGCCTTTCTTGACCGGCTGTTGTTTGTGCCGGCCGCCGATTTGATCGGCCGTCTTATATCAAACGACTTTTTACGAGCGTTCCTTGTGGGCAACTTTGGCGTTATCACCATGGGGGTATTCAACGCGATCGGGACGGTTGTTCCAATATTGCTGGTTTTCTTCCTTATCATCAATTTTCTGGAGGAAGTCGGTTACCTGCCCAATCTCGGGGTGCTGCTTAACCGCATGCTCGCGCCGATGGGATTAAGCGGAAAAGCGGTGATGCCCATGGTTCTTGGTTTCGGTTGTAATACCGTTGCCACTATGGCTAGCAGGATGCTCGACACAAAGAAGGAACGGCTTATCGCCTCGTTCCTCATTGCGTTGGGGTTCCCATGTGCAGTACAGCTTGGCGTCCTTCTCGCAATTCTTTCCACCGCGCCATTTTCGGCACTGCTGATTGTTATCGCCTCAATCGTGCTGACACAGGTGGTGGCGGGGCTATTGCTCAACCGCATGATTCCAACAAAGCGCCGAGCCGATTTTATTATGGATCTCCCAACATTCTATGCTCCGAATTGGAAAAATATCGCCCGCAAGACATACTTCCGCATCAAATGGTTTTTGGACGAAGCCCTGCCGATGTTTGTGGCGGCATCATTTTTGATGTTTGTCTTGGAGAAAACCGGCATGTTGTCGGTTGTAGAGAGGTGGGGAAGACCGGTGGTCACCGGCCTTCTCTCACTGCCAGCTAAGACGACCGAGGTATTCATTCTCGTGCTGGCACGGCGCGAAATCGGGGCGCTGCATTTCAAGGATATGGTTGATGCGGGACTAATGGATTACAGGCAGACAGTGGTGGGCCTTATCGTCATCACGTTGTTCATTCCCTGCGCATCAAATACAATGGTGATGGTTAAAGAACTTGGTTTGCGTTGGGCAGCCGCCATCAACGTGGCGATAATTGCCATCGCATTAACGGTGGGGGGTTGTGTGAATTTCCTTATGCGGTTGGGTTGAAGATATGGAACTGGTAAAGCACAACAAGGATCATACCAAAGATGAATTGTTGGAAATGCTTTGGCACCTTGGCGAGAAGGGGCGGCTTACCCTTTTATCCCTCAAGGAAACAGACCCGGGAAACATCTTTGGCGCTGCGCTGGGAGAGTTGACCGCTGCGGGAACGGTGCAGATAGAGGGTGACCGGATATCGCTCACCCAAAAAGGACAGGCCACAGCGCGTGATATCATTCGCCGCCATCGGCTGGCGGAACGGCTGATCAACGACGTACTGGGGGAAAAGGCAAAAAATCCTGATTTGGCGGCTTGCGAGTTCGAACATATCCTTGCACCGGAACTGGTCGATTCAATATGCATACTTCTGGGGCATCCACGCACCTGCCCACACGGCAAGGAGATACCGGAGGGGGCATGCTGCCGCGCAGCGAAGGATGAGATAAAAAGTCTCGTTATGCCTTTGACCGAGCTGAAGATCGGCATCATCGCGCGCGTGGCGGGCATCAACACCAAAGATGAAACGCGAATGCACAAGCTGCTGGCGATGGGGATAACGCCGGGAACAACCGTCAAAGTTCATCAGAAATACCCGGCGTTGGTGATAGAAGCGGATCAAAGTCAGATCGCGCTGGAAAGCGCCATCGCAGAAGAAATCGTCGTTTGGCGGCCCGCCGAGAAATAAGTGTTAAATCGGGAATGTCCCTCTAGTCGGATACTGAGAGCTGTAAGGAAAAGGGGTTGCTGTTCGAATAGGTATTCAGTAGACGCCGGCTTTTGTAAATACATTTTGCCCCTTCCATCTCAGCCGGTTGGCTGGTAATATATCGCCCTTCAAGTTGGCGCGGCATATAACTTTAAGGCGGATAACAGCATGATACAAATTAGTAATCTTACAAAATCATACGGCAAACAGGTATTATACAACGATATTACCCTGAGCATCGCCCCGCGCGAAAAAGTCGGCTTTGTCGGCCGCAACGGTAGCGGTAAGTCAACGTTGTTCCGCCTCATCCTAAACGAAGAACAGCCCGATAGCGGCACTATCGGAATTCCCAAAGGGTATAGGATTGGCACGCTGGAGCAACACCTGAAGTTTACTGAAAAAACGGTGCTTGAAGAAGTGGCCACCGCCCTTTCGGAAGACGAGATGTACGATCACTGGAAAGCGGAGAAAATTCTGTTTGGCCTCGGCTTTGGTGAAGGCGATATGGAAAAACCGCCGGAAAGTTTTTCCGGCGGTTATCAGATACGGATGAACCTGGCAAAACTGCTGGTGCAAAATCCCAATATGCTCCTGCTTGACGAACCGACCAACTATCTCGATATTGTCAGTCTACGTTGGCTAAAAAGCTTCCTTCGCTCCTTTCAGGGCGAGGTGATCATTATTACGCATGACCGCGGCTTTATGGACGAAGTCACCACCCACACCATGGGGATTGTCCGCCGCCAACTTCGTAAGCTGAAAGGGGACACAGCCACTTTTTTCGAAACGCTTGATCATGAGGATGAGATACACGAAAAAACCCGCCTCAATCAGGAGAAACGGATAAAGGAGATCCAAGACTTTGTCGCTCGGAACAAGGCGCGCGCCAGTTCCGCCTCCCGCGCCCAGTCGCGCCTCAAACTGTTGGACAAAATGGAACGGATAGAAAAACTCGATCACGATGCAATGCTCGCCTTCCGGTTTAACCACGACAAATGTCCCGGCAAGATTATCATGGAGGCGCGTGATCTCTCGTTTTCTTACGATGGAAATCAAGATAACGCACTATTCAAAGACCTGACATTTGCTGTGGGGGCGCAGGACCGTATAGCCATTATCGGGAAAAACGGCAAGGGGAAGTCGACGCTGCTGAACGTTCTCGGTGGCGAGTTAAAGCCGCTTACCGGTGGAATCAGTACGCACCCCAGCATGAAGATCGGCCATTTTGGGCAGACAAATATCCAACGTCTCGATCTCGAGAGCAATATCCTTGAGGAGTTTAGTAAGGCGAATCCGTCGCTTAACAATCAACATCTCCGGTGTCTCGCCGGCGCGATGATGTTTCCCGGAGACGCGGCAGAAAAGTTCATCAAAGTACTTTCCGGCGGTGAACGAAGCCGTGTGTTGTTAGGGAAAATTCTGGCCAATCCGACAAACCTGTTGCTCCTCGACGAACCGACCAACCATCTCGATATGGAATCAATAGAAGAACTCACCGAGCAACTTGATGAATATGAAGGGGCGGTTATTATCGTCACTCACAGCGAAATGATATTGCGCGACATCGCCACCAAGCTGATCGTCTTTAACGAAGGGAAGGCACAGCTATTCTTGGGAAATTACGATGACTTCCTCGAGAAAATCGGATGGGAAGACGAGCCTAAAGCTAAAAAGAAAGAAGATAAGGAAAAAAACACTCCTGAATCAGATAGTGTTCCCCCCTCCGCAAAATCAAAGAAAGGGCGCGAACGCGGCTTTGCATAAATAGGGATATCCCGGTAGAC